>DGNZ01000260.1 GCA_002389175.1 Rhodospirillaceae bacterium UBA4479
ACCATCACCCTCGACAATGGTGATCAAATTCAATTCGACGGGATTGAGCGGATTGAGTGGTAGTTCAAGAGGCTTTATCTGTGGGCCTGCTTGCACGTAAATAAAGACAATTTGTTTTTACGGTTGTCGGGAATTGGATTGGGCAGCTAATGTTTGATCCAATCAATCGATAGCATGAGAACTGATCCATGAATAAGGCTTACGACGCACATCTATCTAATGCTGATTTAGAGCAATACCGCCAAAAGGGCTGGATTGTCCCAGATTGGGAATTGCCTGCAGACCTGATCGCTGAGATGCGCCAGGAATATGATGAGTTGTTGACGCGCAACAGCCATCTTGAATCCGATATCATTTTGGCACCGCATCAGGTCAATGGCGGTTCCATGGGTGTTGTTGGATCAGAAAAGTGGTTGGAGTTTGCAACCCATCCTAGCCTGGTCAGTATCGCACAGCAGTTGATTGGTGATGATATTATTCTGTGGGGGACGACTGTGTTCGGCAAGCCCGCGCACAGCGGCAAGGAAACACCGTGGCATCAAGACGGTGAATACTATCCGATCAAGCCGCTCGATGTGCTGACGATTTGGATTCCGTTGGATGATGTCACGCCCGAGAACGGGCCGATGAAGTTCATACCTGGATCTCATAAATCGCGGGAACTGTTCAGCCATTCGTGGGTCGATGGTGATAATAAAACCATCAATCTGGTGTGCGATTCAGAGCATTTCGATGAAACCACGGCGGAACCATTGTTGCTGCGCGCGGGGCAGGTGTCGTTCCATGACGTTTACATGATTCATGGATCACAGGCCAATCACACAGATCAACGTCGCGCGGCCTTTATCGTTCGGCTGATGCCGGCGACAAGCTTTTACGATCATGCGTTGGGGGCCGAGACGGGCAAGCAGCACCCCGCACAAGGGTATGGTATTCGCCCGCTTTATTTGATCAGCGGCCAAGATCGCGCGGGCAATAATTTCGAAATCGGGCACGACGTCAGCTGATGCTTAGACTTTTGATATGCGGATCGTGCATGGCGTCGACCAGTGCCACTTCGGATCATCAGTTCAGGGCTGATGTTGCCACAGCCATTGATGATGCTGGACTGACAGAAACCTTTGCAGTGGAGCGGGGGCCATGCATGGGATCATGCGAAACACCCATCACCATTGCGCTGCAAGGCCCAGACATGACGAGCTATGTGTTTTCTGATCTGAATCCGACAGAGGACATCGTGGACCTGGTTGCGACGTGTCAGGTCTATGCCGACAGCCCGAACGGGCAGATCAGTGATGCCCGACCGTGCGGGCGATTGCGAGATTTATTACGAGCGCAAATCCCGCCGCTTATTCAACCGTAATCGTTTGCTCAACCCGGAGCGGCATCCCGTCAACCGCCAACTGACGATGATCGTTCGCGTTGAGCGACACGGCAATGACATTTTGGCCAGACTTTAAATCGGCAATATGCATCCACGGGGCGTAGTGACGCGCGATTTTTGTGCCATTCACATACACATGCGCATGCCCCTCGCCATCGATATGATCACGACTGGCATTTTCAGGCGCGAACCGAAAATTCTCCGTCATGATATGGAGGTTCCAACCCGATGCGGGATCAGACATCACCATCATTTTGAGTGTCGGCGCTGACGGGCCAGCGGTAAGCGAGAGCATTTCCCCGTGCGTATGGCCATCATGTACGCCACTTTTATGGCCCCCATGCGTTGTGTGATCGTGGCCGTCTAGGGTGATGCCGTAACTGGCAGCAAACATGAACCCGGTCAATCCACCCAATACGAGGCCGACACCGAGGAGTGCGAGTGGTTTGTTCATCGGATTAGGTCGCTTGTTCTTCAGCGCTTTCGCGGCTCCAGAAGTGTCCTGCGAACAATCCCACAAGAACCCATGCCGCCAGTCCAACACCCAGGGCGCGACTGGCAAACAACGCGCCGATTTCGGTCGGTACGGGCCCTGTGAATGTATCCGGCTCGGGGGCGCCAATGATGTGCGGTGCCAATAATAGCACGGCTGCAATACCCCACGCCGTCCAACCCTTGGCAAACGCGATCAACCACATGGCGATAGCGGCTGCGGCCACGGTGGCGAACCACCAAATTTGGCGCTCGTAAACATCAGCTGTGGCGACGCCGGGCACTTCTGGTGCCAGGGTAAACCCAGGTGCCAAATGTACGGCAATAAACCCGGCAATGCCCCAAATGATACCATTGCGCGCTGTGACGATAGCGCCACGCTCTGTTGCCAAGGCCATGGCCGCGACCAGGATCAATGCATACCCGCAATAAACTGCAATGGTGAAGGCGATGCTGAGGCCGTCACGAAGGGGTTCAAACCCGCGCACATCTTGATGTGCACTGACGACGGAATTCGAACCGAAATGCACCAATTGGGCAGATTCATACAGTTCCGCGTGCAACAACACAGGTTGCACGAAGCCAAGCTGAAGCAGGCTTGCGATGAAGCCAGCGCCAGCACCAGCGAGCAATGCGCTGGTGATTATGCGAGTGAACATGTCTTAGTGGCAGGGAAAGCCGGTCGCGTGGCGCACGTCGTGGGCGGCGTCATGCAGGGCGTTCGCTTGGATATGTCCTGCAACGAACATGACTGCGATGCCCATCAATGCTGCCAAAGCGATTGGCAGAAGATTGCTTTTTGTGGCTGAGAGAGCTGCTGTTTGTGTCGTCATTTTGGTTTCCTATAAACTGTCGCACCCGACAGGGGATTGAGGTCGCAGCGTGGCAGGTCTCCTGGCTTGCGGGTCTCCGTATTTGGCCAGCCTTCCCGGTTTCCCAGTGGCACTGTCGGCCGATACTCACCGCTCACAGTTGCGGGGGCAGCCATGGTCTCGGTCCCTATTGGGTACGCCTCACCATGTTCCCTTTTAATCTCCAAGGCTTTCACTTTCGGAGAACCAACGTTGTCATACTAGACCAACACCCAAACCCGTCAAGGTTGATGGCGACGTTTTGTGTCGTGATATGTGGTCTATGAGCGCGCATTGCCATTGCTTTGGAACGTTCGGGTGCTGCATTTGGTCTAAGTGCTGATTTCCGGTCTTTGCGCGGTAATGCCTTCACTGTGATTATTTAGTCAGCATTTCTTGCTAACAAACCTTCGACCAGTTTTTGAACGGCGAAGCCATCGGTGGCAGTGGGCATTTTGTTGACTTCACCTTTCAGGCACGCAGCGACGCCGTCCAGTGTTCTTTGCCGATCTTGATCCCCAATGTTTGGAATGTCGGTGAATTCTTCGTGCCAAGGGCCGCCATCGCTTGAACTGATTCGTCCACCGCTGTGCAATCGGAATGATTTTTTCGATCCCCATAGTGTGTACTCAGTTCCCACGGGACCAACGCCAGCCGTGGCACCTCGAATGAATACAGGCACACCGCCGAAATCGAGTTCTGCGGTCAGATGTGTCTCAGCCGAGATTCCATCATCGGGATAAATGATGTGTGCGCGCGATATAACACCATCCCCAAGCAGTCGTCGCGTCAGATACAGCCAATGCGATAACATTTCGCGGGTAAAGCCGCCTTGTTCACGGCGTCCCAGCCAAGCGGCGGATTTTTGAAACTCTCGGGGCCATTCGGATAAATGGATCACGATATCCACACCGACGGCATCGCCCATAGCACCCGAAGCAAGTTGCTCTTCGATATGCGTGCTGCCACGCGCATTGCCGTGGTTGAAGTTGATGATATTGGGCAGGTTCGCGGCTTCTATACGTCGGACCAAGTCTTCGCTCTCGGAGACATCCACGCCAAAGGGTTTTTCACAGTACACGGCCAAGCCGAGATCAATGGCGCTGAGAAAATATCCGCGATGAGAATTGGGCGGGCTGGCGATGTACAACACATCGATATTGGTATCGGCGATGATGTCTTCAGGATTGTTGGCTATGACCAGATCGGGGAACGCGGATTTTGCTTCGGCGCATGACTCTGAGGATGGATCCCAACCGAATGCGGCATTGAATTGGGAATGCACTGCCATATCGCTCAGCATCTTTTGGCCCATACCACCAAGTCCGATTATCCCAACTTTAAACATTATTCAAAATCGCCTTTTTAATAACTGTATACCGCAGTCTCAATATGCATGGTTACAAGGTCGGTTCGATTTTTGACAGCCAAATGTATGACGTAATCTAACGGTGGCTTTGAATGTCAGGTTTTACGAATGTTGTTACTATTATAACATCCACTGCTGAGTGGATTGGATAACAAGGGGAAGCACGTTGTTTCTGAAATGGGCAAAGGTTGTCGGTCTGGGCATTGTGGTTCTTGCTGCAACTGGCTATGTCACCTTGCAATATGTGCCGCCTGCGATCGCCAACGCGGCATTCATCTCGGCCATTGACGCCAACAAGATTTTGACGAGCCACCCCGATACGTTGGTTTTAGATGTACGGACGCCGGGTGAATATTATGGCGAACTTGGGCATCTTAAAGATGCTGTGAATATCGATTACTGGCAGATACCTACTGCCCTGAAGGCGGGGTCGCCCATTTTTGATCTGCCGAAATCAACACAAATCCTTATTCATTGTCACACCGACGTGCGTGCATCGATTGCTTCGCGAACCCTAAAGTCAGCGGGCTTTAACAACATTTCGGTGATTGATGACGGTATTGTGGGTTGGCACAAAGCGAAGTTGCCCGTCGTGTATTCTCCACCTCGTAATTAATCGTAACGGTTCTTCATATCGACCGCTCCATGATCTTTCTGATGGGCATAGTTCGCGGAAAAGAATTCCCTGATCAAATCGGCATAAACCACAGGCTCATATTTGGCCGGATTGTTGTCATCAATACACGATGGCAATACGTCGATAGTCGAATAAGGATTGGGGCTATGGAAATACGCCAACGAATACCGCGCTGCATTCCCCTCAACCACGACACCGTGCGGTGTTGATAAAAACGTATCGTTGGTCATGCGTCGCAGGATATTGCCGATGTTGACTAAGAACGTGCCTGGGATCAGCGGCGGCGATACCCATTCGCCAGATGGCAATCGGATCGCCAATCCCGGCACATCCATCCGCGCCAAGATGGTCATGAATGTATTATCCGTATGTGGACTGGTGCCAAAATCATTCCCGGTTTGCTCTGTCGGGGGATAGTGCAGCATCCGAAGCGACTGGTGCCCTTCATCGGCAAAGTGTTCGGTGAAATAATCTCCCGGTAGGTTGAGCGCTGTCGCATACACGGGCAATAAGTTATTCCCCAACTGATCCAACGCGTTGAAATAGGACATCACCGTTTCGCGAAACCCCGGTAGATCATCCGGCCATTGATTGGCCCCACGGTACGGTTTGTTTGCGACTACATCAGGATGATCTGGCGCGCGATCATGACTGATGAAAAACGATGCGTTTTGATTGGGGCGGGTGGCTTTGTGAACCGTTGAATGACGCTGGATGCTGGCGTTCATCGGCAGGTATCCGATGTTGTTGGCATCCTGCGGCAGTTTCAGTTTGGTTTCCAATGGCAGTGCATGGAACCGCTTTGACTGCTCAAAAGTCGCTGTGATCAATTCGGGATCAATACCGTGCCCAGCGATATAAAAGAACCCCACCTCGGTACACGCACGGCGTAGTTCACCGGCAAGCACATCAAGAACGCCTTCTTTCCCCGCCAGATAATCGCTGAGATCAAGAACGGGAATGACGGATGCGGCAGATTCCATATCGTCGGGTGCATTGGCTTCGAATAGATGCATCGGCTATCGTCCTTACAATGATGACTTTGCCCCATAGTAACTGATAACGGGCCCAACTGACAAAAACAGAGGAAAAAGCATGACACATCAACGTATCCGCCCTTACCAACATTCATTGAACCATGACGGCGAAGACTTCGAATATGAGCTTTGCATGGCTGTCAAAGTCGGCAATCGGATCTGGTTACGGGGACAAACGGGACTTGATTTTGATGGTAACTTTGTGGGCGAAGGCGATGTGGCGGCACAGGCCGAAAATGCCATGCATTGCTCTGATGTATTATTACGCGAAGCAGGCAGCAGCCTTTCGGACGTGTTGAAGACCACGATTTATTTAACCGATCGTGACTTTCGCGTACCCGTGTTTCGTGTCCTTGCGAAATGGTTCGGCAGCACGCGCCCATGTCAGACGGGCTTGATCGTCAACGGTTTGGCGCGCCCTGAAATGCAAATGGAAATCGATATCGAGGCAGTGATTGCTGAAGATTAATTACCG
>DGNZ01000082.1 GCA_002389175.1 Rhodospirillaceae bacterium UBA4479
TCGAATCTCATCGCCCGCTCCATTCTTTTCCAATGACTTAGACGATATTACACACGGCCTCTTTGAGGCCACTGTGCCCAAATCGGCGCGCAAGCATCCCATCCGCCAGTTCAGCCTGACGCGGGTGGACCCAAAGATTGCCGGAGGCAGAGCGAGGTATCCAACTCGACGCTTTTTTCGGGTGGCGTGCCGTTCACCATATCGATGAGCATATGCGCGGCCCGGTTTCCCATCTCGCGGTGGGGGACGTGAACCGTTGTGAGTTCTGGCGACGCAATCGATGCCAATTCAATATCGTCAAACCCGGTTATGGATACATCGTCGGGAACGCGAAGGCCCATTTTCTTGGCACCTTGCAGGGCACCGATGGCCAGCACATCGTTGCCGCACATCACGACCGTCGGTGCATTTGGCCCGCTCATAAGTTCGCAAAAGGCCCGCGACCCATTTGCGATACCATAGGGGGTTTCTATGAGTTGCAGCGCGTCCGCTGCCAATCCGGCATCGGCGATGGCGTCGCAAATACCGATCACACGTTTACGGGCACGGTCATTGGATTTTTGGTCGGCAGATATGACGCCAATGGATCTGTGTCCCTGCGCGATGACGGCCTCCGCCAAACCCTTCATGGCGTGTCGGTTGTCGAACCCGATCGACAGCCGGGGCTGCGTCGGATCATAAACCCAGGCACACAGCACAGGAACCTCGCGGTTGGATAAGAACCGATAGATTTCATCGCTACGGTGATGACCGATTAAAAGCAATCCATCGGCCCCGCGGGCTGTCAGGGTGCGAATCTGTTCTTCTTCTAAGGCCTCTTGATAGGAAAAACTTGAAATGAATAACGTGATGCCTTTCTCACGAAGGGCTTCTTGGAATGCCTGAATCCCGCGCGCGAAGACAGCATTTTCCATGGTTGGAATGATCGCGCCAATCGTATTGGTGGACTTTGCCATCAATGCACGGGCGCCAAAGTTAGGAAAATAGCCCAAGTCACGCACCGCATCCATCACACGATCGCGGGTCTTTTTTTGAACCCGGTCCGGCGTATTCATGCACCGCGAAACGGTGGCCGTTGATACGCCCGCGCGTTGTGCCACGTCTTCCAAGGTCGGCACAGAGGGGTTCTTCAAGGGTCTCTCCAAAGATGTGTAAGTAAGATCACACTTACTCGTGTCAAAGCACAACAGCCTTCAAATCACACAATAGACGCGCCAGGAGCAACATGAAAAGTTTTTAATGTAAGCGCTTGCACTATAAAATGTAAGCGCTTACAATCAGTTTGAGTTCAAGTCGAGTGAATAGCGAGAGGGTCGAGATATGTACATGGGAATAGCGGTGGTTTCGTTCGCGGCATACTTTCTGAATGTCTTTTTGGGGGCTGTCACAAACAGTCCCATTCTAGGCGACATTCCTGAAATGCTGGTGCTCGTGGTTTCTACATTATTCTTTGTGATCGCGATCTTGAAGCGAGAGGCTGAAGCCAAAGCCGAAGTCTCTTAAAAAATACAAAATTGGGAGGAAAGATTTTGGAAAACGAATTAAAATCCGCGGAACGACGCAACTTTTTAAAATTGACGGGCACGGGTGCTTTCACAGCCGCCGTGGTCGCTGGTGCTGCTGGTACACTTTGGTCGTCTGAGGCCGTTGCCCAGACAGCGAAAGAAGAAAAAGACCGCCAAAAAGCCGCTGAACACACGATGACGATTGCCACGGCCTATGTATATGGCGCATCACGCAGCTATCCCATCATGCAGTTGGACCTCAAAGAAAACATTCAAAATGCGACCAATGGCAAAGTATACGTCAAGCTGGCACCTGGCGGTCAGTTGGGCGCCGGTGGTGCATTGGTTCAAAAAGTTCAGGGTGGAACAATCCAAGCAGCCCAGCACTCGCTGGCAAACTTTGCATCATTTGCGCCGGCAGCAGATCTTATCAATTTGCCATATTTCTGTGGTGCCAATCAGCGCTTCGTCAATCTTGTGCATTCCGATGCATGGAAGCAAGACGTCGAAGCTAAGGTTGAAGCCAAGGGTTTCAAAGCCTTGTTCTATATCGTCATCGATCCGCGCGTGGTCGCCATGCGCAAAGGTGGTGCAGGCCCCGTGTTGACGCCGAGCGATCTGTCGGGTGTTAAATTCCGCGTGCCGGGATCAAAAATGCTCCAGCAGTACTACAAAATGGTGGGTGCAAACCCAACGCCTGTGGCATGGGGTGAAACACCTTCAGCCATTAAACAAGGTGTTGCGGACGCACTTGATCCGTCCGTTGGTGCGCTCTTTGTGTTCGGCTTCAAGGATATCTTGAGCCATGTCACATTCACGCAAGCGGTGCCTGACAGTCAGGTATTTTCCTGTAATCTGGAGTGGTTCAATTCGATGCCAAAAGATGTCCAAGAAGGCATCGAAGTCGCGTCTGAAATCACCAGCCATCAGAACCTCGCAAAAGTTCCATCAGCGCGGAACTATGCCATGGCTGAGCTGCGTAAATCCGGTGTTGAATTCCATTCACTCTCTGACGCTCAGTTGGCGGAATGGAAAGCAGCGGGTGGTTATCAGCGCAAGGAATGGGATGAGTTTAAGGTCGAATTGGCCGGTTCCATGGCAGCCTTCGAGAAACTCGAAGCAGGCGTCGAAACGAAAAGCCGTTATTACGTTCATGATGCTTAAATAGCAGATGCCGCCAGCAAATATTTGCTGGCGGCTCACGCTTTTGAGGCCGTTTCAAATAAGCACTTCCGCGGAAATTTTCTATCTGCCGTCGGGAACGCTTTAGGCAAAAGTGAGCTAGCTGATGTCTCAATTTTTTTCCAAACTAGATAAAAACGCTGAACGTTGGGCGTTGTTATTTTTCTATGTGCTTTTGGTCGCAACGATGTTTGTTGAAGTCCTGAGGCGCGAAGTCTTTTCCTACTCTTCGATCTGGGGCGAAGAGGTGGTGCGGTATTCATTTATTTATCTTGCTTGGATTGGTGCAGCGTCAGCTGTCCGCGAGCGGGCCCATATTCGGATCGACGTACTGATGCATTACGTATCAGCACGCATGAAGGCGCTCCTTTATATCTTCGGTGACATTGTGATGTTCGTGGTCGCGCTGATCGCCCTTTATTGGTCCTTCGAGACAGTCCTTGTGTCTTATGAATTTGGATCTGTGAGCCATGGCCTTCGTGTTTCCATGGTGTGGTTCCTGGCCGCCGTTCCCATCGGAATTACATTGATGATTTGGCGCCTGATGCAGTCCCTGCGTCGCGACATTCACTCCCTTCGTACGGGCGAGCCCGTTTACGAAGGCGACAAACTTTTTGATTGAGGCTCCAAATGTTATTTTCAGCTCTTCAAGAACAAACAGTCGTCCTAGGATGGGATTTCTTCCTTCCCGTCATGGTTTTCGTTTTATTCTGTGCGCTTGCGGTTCCCATTTGGGCCTCAGTCGGCGCGGCAGCGATTGCGATGCTTTTAATGTCCGGTGCGCTTCCTTTGTCGTTGGTTGGGGAATCACTGTTTGATGGCATCGATGCCTTCGCATTGACCGCTGTTCCACTCTTTATTCTAACGGGGGATGTGCTTGTTCGTTCAGGACTCAGTCGAAAATTCCTGAACGTCGCCGAAGCACTGACATGTTGGACCAAGGGTGGATTTGGCTCTGCGACGGTTCTCGTTTGCGGTATGTTTTCCGCAATTTCGGGGTCTGATGCTGCGGGTGCTGCGGCCGTTGGTCGTATGACCATTGATCGCCTTGTTGAATCTGGATACCCGCGACCTTATGCCTGTGCATTGGTTGCAGCGGGTGCCTGTACCGGTGTTCTCATCCCGCCTTCTATTGCGTACATCATCATTGGGTTGGTTTTGGGTATTTCCGCATCGACGCTCTTTATCGCGGCGGTTATTCCGGGTGTTGCGATCTTGGTTGCCATCCTGATTACAAACCTCGTCATGAACAGGATCTATTCCTACGAAGGCGGCGGTCAAATGAGCATGGGCGAATGGGCCAGCAATTTGTGGGCTGCCATCTCTGATGGTTGGTATGCTTTCCTTGTCCCAGGCATCATTTTCTACGGCATTTTCTCGGGCCGTCTGACACCGACCGAAGCTGGCGCCACGGCCGTTATCGTGACGCTGATCTTGGGCTTTATTTTGAAGACGATTAAGTTTTCAGATTTCCCCGCAATGCTGATTAGTTCTGCAAAAGTGAATGGTGTTATCCTCCCCATTATCGCCTTCTCATTACCTCTTGCGCAGGCGTTGGCCATTATGGGTGTGCCGCAGGGTTTTGTTTCTTCCGTCTCATCGCTGACCGAAGACCCTTATATGCTGACGTTGATTATGATCGGTATTTTGATCGCGGCGGGTTGCGTTATGGAAACAACGCCAAACATTGTGATCATGGCGCCGATCCTGAAACCACTCGCTGACTCCATCGGCATGCATGAAATTCAATTCTGCATCATGATGATTACAGCGCTCGGCGTAGGCTTCATTACACCTCCACTAGGGTTAAACCTGTTCGTCGTATCGGGCATAACAGGCGAGTCGGTTCTGAGGATTGCGTCTCGTGTCGGACCCTTTGTATTCTTCATGCTCATCGTCACGTTGCTGATCGGGTTCTTCCCCGAAATCTCGTTGTCGATGCTACCTGATAACCTGAGATAGGAATATTCTATGCCGCGCAAATATCTAAAAAAGGCAACGTTAACATCAAAGTCTGATGCGTCGGATGTTCATGACCTCGTTCAGGAAATGCTAACCAAAATCGAAGCAGGGGGTGATGATACGGCTCTCGAATATGCTGCGAAGTTGGACAAGTACGACGGTCCGATCCTGCTCAGTAAGGATGAGATCGCCGCCGCCTCGGCAAAGGTACCGCAACGCCTAAAAGACGACATTGCCTTTGCCCACGATAATGTGCGTCGATTTGCCGAGGTCCAAAAAAGCACAATGCAAGACGTCGAGCTTGAGATTGTGCCCGGCCTGATTGCCGGTCAAAAGGCGATCCCGTGCCAATCTGCGGGCTGTTATGTTCCGGGTGGGCGTTACAGCCATATCGCCAGCGCGATCATGACCGTGACGACGGCCAAGGTTGCGGGTTGTGGGCACATCACAGCGTGCTCGCCGCCGCGCCCGGACGAAGGCATTGCACCTGCCATTATCTATACGGCTGATCTTTGTGGCGCAGACAAAATCCTCTCAATGGGGGGTGTCCAAGGTGTTGCCGCGATGACGTTTGGTCTCTTTGGATTGCCGAAATCAGATATCCTGGTGGGTCCGGGCAACCAATATGTGGCCGAGGCAAAACGCATTCTATTTGGCCGCGTTGGAATCGATATGATTGCGGGCCCGACAGATAGTCTCATCCTTGCCGACGAGACGGCCGACCCATTCATCGTCGCGACGGACTTGGTTGGACAAGCGGAGCACGGATACAATTCGCCGGTATGGCTTGTGACCGATAATGAGGCGCTGGCCGAAAAGGTGATGGAAATCGTTCCGGAATTGATTGCGGACCTGCCCAAATTGAACGGCGACAACGCAGCTGCTGCGTGGCGTGATTATGCCGAGGTGATTGTCTGTGATACTCGCGAAGAGATGGCCGCGACGTCCGATGAATACGCGCCCGAGCACCTCACGGTTCAGGCCAAGGATCTCGAATGGTGGCTCGACCGGCTGGAATGTTATGGCTCGCTTTTCCTTGGCGAAGAAACCACCGTGGCATTTGGTGATAAGGCATCTGGAACGAACCACGTTCTGCCCACATCACAATCGGCGAAGTACACAGGTGGTCTTTCGGTCCACAAGTATATGAAGATTGTCACCTGGCAGCGCGCAACCCGCGATGGCTCCAAGCCGGTTGCCGAAGCAACGGCCAGAATTTCAAGACTGGAAGGCATGGAAGGTCACGCGCGGAGTGCCGATGCGCGACTTTATAAATACTTCCCTGATGAAACCTTTGATTTAACGGCGGGTGAATAACGAAAAATAGCGCATGCGACTATTTAACTTAATCATCTCACATTATTAACGCCGGCCCCTATCGCAGAGGAAAGACTATGTACCAGAAAATAATCCTAGCTTTATCGCTTGAGCACGGCATCTCGGAACAAGCGATCAAGGTGGCGCGTACCATGAAAAATGAGGGTGGCGAGATTATCGCAATTCACGTTTACGAACCGCTTCAAGGTTCCGCTAGCGCGTATGTTTCTGAAGAAGCTGTCGCTGATTCGTTAAAACATGCCAAGGATGCTCTCGCCAAACGTGTTGCGGATAAACCCGATGTAAAATCCGAACTTATTAAAGGTCATTCGGGACGGGCCATAACGGACCATGCTGAAAAGGTTGGTGCCGATTGCATCATCATCGGATCTCACAAACCCGGACTTATGGATTTCTTGTTGGGTTCAACCGCCGCGCGGGTCGTGCGACATGCGAAGTGTTCGGTCCACGTTCTTCGTTAGCATTGGGACTGAACGTCAATACACGACAAAAAACCGTTAGTTAAGAAATTCGGTTATTTCATCCAAGAGCGCGAGACGTTGTTTTTTTAAGTCCTCAAGATGAAGATCGTCCATGGGTTCTATGTTGGTTTCGCCTCTATGAATCTCCCTGTTAATGGAATGGTATTGATCGCTCAATTTGGCGAAATGCGCATTCTCTAAACGTAGCGTGTGGATGCGATCCGTATGGTCTGGAAACTCGCTCGTGAGTTCGTGTGGTGTGTGGCTCAATTTAAGCTCCCTGCGGTCATTTAGTGATTTTAGTATTATCCAGTCACGCGACCCCAGGCACATTGATGTGAATCAATGGCGGTCGCATTGTACTGTCGATCCGCTCTTTCCAATATTACGATCTTTAACATTTGGCTTTTTGGGGAAATGCGCTCTTACTTGTGTCATGAGTAAACAAGTGCGGGTGTAACGGTTCGTGGCGATAGCTCATATATTGTGTGATCGAAGGATCGTGTCGGCGCTGATTTGGCTCGGTATTTTGTTCGGCGTTTTAACCAAGATATTCCAGGGTGATTTCACAAGCGGTACGGACGCGCGCTCTGTTGAAGTTATCCCTTTTTTCTTTCTCTTCATTTTTCCGGTTGTGCCTTACCTGATTTGTTTCCTCGTCCTACGAAAAGTTACGAACCCGGTTTTGGTTTTGCCCGCTGTGGTATTTTTGATCGGCATGGACGTGCTCACTTATATTGAGGCCTTCATCACCCCGACCTCCTCGACGGCGGGCCTTGGATTGATCATGGCGCCGTTTGTTAGCCTCATTCTCTTGCTCCCAATCGGATTTTTTCTGGGCTGGTTGTTGACGCGGTTCGGTCCCTTGAAAACGGAAAGCACCAAGATGGGAGAAACGCAGATATGATTTTTCGCTTATGCCACATGTGTGCCAGCGTGATCATCCCGTTTGCGTCATTGGCGGTGTTAGCACAGTAAATGCCAGCAGGCAGATCCTGTGGCACCTTTGTTAATCTCTTCATCTCGATTCACGTCGTCCCGGGCGACCCCGGACTTGATCCGGAGGGCCGGGACCTTGTTTCACTCATAAATAAGCATTGGTTGCTGAGAAGATCCCGGACAGCCTGACGGCTTTCGGGACGATGAACATTAATTCTCTATTTGTTATCCCGGCGTAAGCCGGGACCCAGGGCCTGGAAATGAGTTTCCTATGTCTTCGTCAGGACGACGGTTTATGTGTCCCAGCAGCCGACACATTTTCCCCGTAGTTCCACCACCGATTGATCGAGGGCAAAATTCGCGGTCCCGGCCAGTCCTTGAAGCTGGCTTGCCAACGCTTCATCTGCGATCTCAGCGACCGTGCCGCAGGTTTCGCAAATCATAAAAGCGACAGCATCGTGGGATTGTTCATGGGTATCACAGCTGGGGTGTTTACAGGCGACGAACGCATTTTGCGTTTCCAGTCGATGGACGATGCCGAATTCTAATAATTTTTCGAGCGCCCGGTACACCTGCAGTGGGGCGCGAAATCCCTGATCACGAAGCTCATCCAAAATCGTATAGGCACTGAGCGGACACGCCGCGCTGGTCAGTGCGCCGAAAACCAAGGCCTGATTTTTGGTCAATTTCGGCATGTGCCCATGATCGTCGCTGTGTTGCGTGCTCATGCCTTACTCCTCGCCCCACTCTTGATAAAAACCCGAACCAAGGGGGTTAAACTGAATAAAAACAGGACGGTCGCAGCGACCACAATTGATGGCCCCGATGGGGTATCCCAATGCAATGATCCCCCCAAACCGCCCAACACCGCCAAAACCCCGAACACGGCCGCCAACACCGCCATTTGTTCCGGCCCCTGGGCAAAGCGGCGTGCGGTGGCGGCGGGAATGATGAGCATCGCCGTAATCAACAGTACGCCGACGATCTTGATCGAAATAGCAATCACCGTGGCCATCAACAACATGAATATGACGTTGATCCGGTCTGGGTTCATGCCTTCGGCCTCGGCCAGTTCTGGATTAACGGTGGCGGCAAACAGTGGATGCCAGATCATCACCAACACGCCCAAAATAATGCCGCCGCCCGCATAGATGATGGCAATATCCATAACCGACACCGCCAGAATATCGCCGAATAAAAAACTCATCAGATCGACCCGGACCCAGGTCATAAACGCCAGCACAACCAGGCCCAGCGCCAATGCAGAATGCGCAAGCAAGCCCAGCAACGAGTCTGACGACAAGGTTGCACGCCGTTGCAGCATCAGCAGGGCCAGAGACACGCTGGCGGCGACGACAAACACGGCCAATGTCAGGTTCACATCAAATAACAAGGCAAACGCAACGCCCAGCAGGGCCGCATGGGACAGCGTATCACCGAAATAGGCCAGGCGTCGCCACACGATAAAACATCCCAAAGGTCCGGCGACCAACGCAACTCCAACCCCGGCGATGATGGCGCGGGTAAAGAAATCATCCAACATGGTGGGCCTCGTCTTTATTGGGCGGCGTCGCATCTTCAGTGTGATGGTGGTGACCATCTTCCGGATGGCAATGCTCGGTCACCGTGCCATCGGCGTGACGTACGGTGCCATCTGGCAGATGGGTATGGTCGTGATCGTGCTCGTACACCGCCAATGTGGTGGCCGCACGGGCCCCGAACAGGCGACGATATTCATCACTGGATGCGACGTCTGTCGGTGTGCCCTGGCAGCAAATATGGCCGTTCAGGCAGAC
>DGNZ01000385.1 GCA_002389175.1 Rhodospirillaceae bacterium UBA4479
GATTTGGATAAGCTTGAAACTTATATAAAAGTTGGCTGGCCCATAATTACTGATCTTCTCCAGGACAGGGAAGAAGATAAATCTTTTCACACCGCCGAGTTTTTAAAACAATCCCAGGAGAGCGTCCTGATTGCCATGACGCAGGCGATTGGTAAGGCGCTTGAGCTTCGTGATGAATACACCACCCATCATCAGGAAAACGTCACTAAAATTTCGTCACTTATCGCAAAACAGCTTGGACTGTCAGAGGCAAGGCGCCTTGGTTTAAGGATTGGTTCAAACATTCACGATATCGGCAAACTCGTTATTCCGTCGCAAATGCTCAATAAGACCGGAAAGTTGCTACCGGCAGAACTAGAGATCATCAAATTACACGCAGATTACGGCAAACAAATGTTCGACCATCTGACTTTGCCTTGGCCCATTGCAGATATGATTGGACAACACCACGAACGAATGGATGGATCTGGATATCCAAACAAGTTAGTGGGAAATTCGATCTGTCTGGAAGCCCGAATTATTGCAGCCGCAGATACATATGACGCCATGTCTGGGGATAGACCTTATCGTCGTGCCCCTGGACATGATAAAGCCATGTCCGCACTCGCTGATGGTAGAATCACAAAATACGACCCCTATGTGGTCGACGCTTTTGTTGAAGTCCTTGATGGTAGCTCAGATATTCAGCAACTTTATGCATGATGCCAACAAAATCTGGTATCATCTGTTTGAAACGATATCCAAACATCATCAATTTTCTCATTTTATAAATTCTAAGCTCGACAAATAATTTAATTTTACAATTTACGAATGGACATAAAGTGGACGAAGAAGATCAGGCACCTATCCATTCCATCGATGATTTAGACAAGCGAATAGAAAGTGACCGCCGTGTCGCCGCCATCCTTTTTGAATCCTCTTATTCCGAACAAGTGATTGCCGGCATTAAGGCGATTAGCGAAATCAACCAGATCGCAAATGCCCGAATACAGACCGACACACGTGTCGCGGCAGCACGGATTGCATCACAAGCAGAAGTCACCTGTATAGAGCTACTCTCGACGGCAGAATTAACGGCACTAAAAATCTATCAACTAAAAGACGAAACCTCTAACGCCATCAAAATTGACAAGAAAAAAATCATCTCGGCCATTGGAAACGAAGCGCTATTAGAAATTGAAAAAGGGTGCAGCCAATCCATTGAAGACATCAAAAAATATGGCGATATAGCGCTCACCCAAATCTCAGAAAATATGGATTCAGCGACCGCCAAAATTCAAAGTCACGTTGCCGAAGTTAAGTCACAAGTAGAAAAAAACGAAGTCATCGCAAATGATAAACTTAAAAAATCAAAGACAGAAGAGCGCACCTACAAAACAGCCGAAAACGATGGCGAAAAAGCAAAAGTAAAATTCGCCGCCTTTGCCAAAGAGGCCGCAAACCAGCTTTTCAAAATGAGTTCATACGCCATTGCAGATATCAACAAGATGTCACAATCCGCTTTGGAAGAAATTTCCACGGTCGTTATGAAGGCCGAAACGAAAATTAAAAAGACGAAGGACTTCGCACTTTCACATCTACGTCATATTCTAGACTAAGCCTTAGATTGCTACCGTCTTGCCCACCTTGGGATAGAGGCTGCCTCAACGTTTTATGGGATAGCCATCACACATCATTAAGGAGAATAAAGGTGGCATTATTGTGGTAGATCAATACATCCCATGGTCCGATAAATATTCAGTCGGCATTAGAGTGATAGACAATGATCACCGGGATCTTTTTAGCATCGTTAATGAACTACATCAGGCGACCGAAAATAATTCCTCTGTCACAGTTATGAGCGAAATCATTAATCGCCTCATCAAATATGTTCAAGGGCACTTCGAGCGCGAAGAGCGCCTGATGGCTGAGTATAAATATCCAGGATTGTCAGATCATCGCATACGCCATCAAGATTTCGTGCGCTTGATTTTTGCAGCTCGCAGAATTCATATCGAACTGCCATCCCGTCTTGATCACAAGAAACTACTCTTGATGCCCGAGACATGGTTGAAGCTCCATATCCTCAAATCAGATCGTAAATACTTGCCTTTCTTACAAGGTGATTTTGGTCGGCGCCAATCGGATTTGGTGGACATTCCTGATGAGGGAGTCCAGTCACAAAAATCAGCGCTTGATCCCAATAACAACGTTACCCTAGCCGTGGAAGTGCCAGCGTCAGCGGTGGCTATTATTCTGCGCTGTGCTCGATTGCTTCGCGCGGGTGGTGATGGGGCCAAGACCCTCCAAGATATGGCTGAACCAATTGCATCCATAAGCTTGGAAGAGGCGCTGCTTGTTGCGAAGGATTTACTTAAAAATCAGCCGCCATCGACACCAGGCGCGCCATGATTCAAGCTTACTTATTGATCTTTGCGTATCTCTCGCGCTTCGACCAAATAACGGTCCTTAACCTCTGCATTCGGCGTAAATCCGATACCGTCGCCGGGGGGTAATTGGAAATAGCCGTCGCTAATATTGATCGGTGCGGACGCCAATGCCTCCCGCAACGGGTTGGGATTTATGTCCACTTCTAATAATCCATTGCCACCGACGGCCGCCAAAAGATGCACCGAGGCGAAAAGGCCAGGCGCAGCCCCCAAAAAATGCGGGCAATAGGTCAGTCCAGCCGCATTCACTTTTTGGCCTACAGACAGGCAGCCACTTATGCCGCCCCATTTGGCAACGTCGGGCTGCACAAAGCCGAGCGCACGCGTCGCGATAAGGGCATCGAATTGTTCATGGCCGAGCGCATTCTCGCCNNCCGTTGCCCCTGCCAATGCCAACCAGTCATCGGGTGTGCTGTCGGCGGGCATCGGCTCTTCCAACCAGCGTGGTTTTAAATTGGGCAATGCACGACAAAACTCGACAGCCGCATCACGGGTCCATGCCTGGTTGGCATCCAGCATATACCCCTCGCCTTCGACAAGGATATCCGCAGCCTGCGCCACCACATCAATATCTTTGGCACGATCAAAACCAATTTTAATTTTGAAATCGCGATAGCCCGCAGCGCGTGCGATGGGGATCTGCTGGGCCACATCACCGGGATTGATCCCGCTCGCATAGGCACGGACCTTGTCTGTACTTTCACCGCCGAGATATAGATAAAGCGGTTCACCCTTTTTTCGTGCCGCCAAATCCCACATGGCTGTTTCGAGACCCGCGATGATTTGCGCATAAGGCCCCGGTTCGGCGCATTGTATGTTCAGGATATGGGTCACCCGCTCCAACGTGGGTCGAACATCTTTTGGTGCACCGTAATCGTTTGCCAAAAACATCGGCACGACGACTTCTGCTGCCAACTGCAGGCGCGCCCGTCCCGACACAGGCGGATGATTACACCAGATTTCGCCCCACCCGAATGCCCCATCGCCATCTTCGATGCTGACCAGCAACGCGGGTCGATGGCGCATGATCGCAAAGGACGTGCGGATCGGATTATCGATGGGCGCTTCCATCAGCAGCAGGTCTACTTTTTCAATATTCATCATCTATCCTGATCAACAAATCTCATCGCACACATCATAAAAATACGCACAGCCCTTAAATAGAGATGCCGCCAGTTTTGGTTTCGAGGTATTCCATGATCCCTTGCTTGCCGCCTTCACGACCCAGGCCGCTGTCTTTCATGCCGCCAAACGGGGCCGCTGCAGATGTGGGATTGATATCGTTGATGCCGATAATGCCAAAGCGCAGGCCTTCGAGCATGTGCATCGCGCGCGAGAGGTTCTGCGTGTAGACATACGCCGCCAGCCCATAGTTCGTGTCATTGGCCATCGCCAAGACGTCGTCATCATCGTGATATTTAATGATGGGCGCGACGGGGCCGAACGTTTCCTCG
>DGNZ01000128.1 GCA_002389175.1 Rhodospirillaceae bacterium UBA4479
GTATCAGCGGGGTTTGTTGTGTGTTGGTCGGATTTATCTATGGCGGCGCGCCGTGGCTGATGATCATTGTGTGTTTGATCTGGGGGGCGGCGGTGATCGCGGACTCAGCACAGTTTTCAACCTGCGTGATCGAACTGGCGGACAATCGCTACGTCGGCACAATGCTTACGTTCCAAACGTCGACCGGGTTTTTACTGACCTTGCTTACGATCCATCTGATCCCCGAGATTGCGGCTTGGATCGGCTGGCAATGGGCTATGGCCCCCTTGGCGCTGGGGCCTGTGTTCGGGGTTTGGGCGATGGCCCGACTACGCGCGCATCCAGATAGCGTTAAACTGGCTAATGGTAACCGCTGACTATCCTGTCGCGAGGATACTCACCCCTGCCAAAATCACGACCGCCCAACCCAGGCGGCGTTTCAAATCGCCCTCGCCCAATATCATGCTGCCCAACAGGACGGTGATCAGCACGCTGCTTTCGCGTAACGGGGCGATGTAGACAACAGGTGTGAACGTCAACGCATAGAGCACCAGGATATATGCGAGGGGGCTAAAGATCGCGATGATCATCACTTCCCATCGGTAGTTGTTCCAATGGGATTTCACCAGATCGAACCGTTTGATTGCGACGGGCGTCAAAATCGTCATCCGACACAGGATCGATGCCAGATCCAACACCAGCGGTGGGACCAACAAGATGGCGACGGCGTGGGCATCCCACACGGTGTAGGCACCGATAAAGGTCCCCGACCCAATTCCAAACGCGAGGGATGACGAGAGATTGCTAGATCGTTTGCCGAACCCGCCGGTCAAACTGATGACACCGAAAATAATCAAGGCGGCCCCGGCGGCGATCTGCAGGGTGATGTATTCGCCCAAAAATAAGACGGCGAAAGAGACCGACAACAAAGGCCCCGTGGCGCGCGCCGTCGGGTACACCAATGACAGATCGCCTTTGCGATAGCCTGCCTGCAATAACAAGAAATAGCCCAAATGCAGTAACGAACTGCCGACCACAAATCCGAATTCTAACCAGCCAAAATGCGGCTGCACGGTGACGATGATGTAGATCGTGGCGGGCAGGTAAAGGACGCAGGAAATGATAGAAAACAGCCAGACCAACTCGGCCCCGCCATTGATGCGTTTGACGCACAAGTTCCAGGTGGCATGACAGACGGCGGCGGCAAGAACGAGGAAAAAAGCAGAAAGGCTCATAAAATCACCAGACGGTCAGACGTTGATAGGGCGCGCAGTTGCGCGCCTGTCCAACCCCCCTTGGCTTTTGTCCCCATCTGTAATTTTGGGGGTGTCTGCCTGAATGGCTCATAACGGCGCTTGGACCAGCTTGACGGCAATCAATGCGTCAACGGAACCCTAGCCGCACTTGGAGAGGCATGTCCAAGTCTAGCGATGCCCGGTTCAGGGTAAAGCCAAATGTGTCCGTATCGTTACGTGCACGTTTATGCAGGCGGCCTATAGGTCCGGCGCGTCGATCCCATTTTGGCGGCACGCAGCAACCAACGTATTACGCAGCAGACACGCAATGGTCATCGGACCAACCCCACCCGGCACGGGCGTGATGGCCCCTGCTACGGCGGATGCTTCACCGAAATCGACATCGCCGACCAGCTTGGTTTTGTCGGGGCCTTTTTCAGGGGCGGGCACGCGGTTGATGCCCACATCGATAACCACGGCGCCGGGTTTGACCCAATCGCCTTTGACCATTTCCGGGCGGCCGACAGCGGCGACAAGGATATCCGCTTCGCGGCAACGTTCCTCGAGGTCCGCCGTGCGCGAATGGGCCACGGTGACGGTGCAGCTTTCATTCAGCAATAATGCGGCCATCGGTTTACCGACGATGTTGGACCGTCCCAGAACCAATGCGCGTTTGCCCGATAAGCTGCCAAAGTGATCTTTGAGCATCATCAAACAGCCATACGGTGTGCAGGGCACCAGCGCGTTTTGCCCGGTCCAAAGCCGCCCGACGTTAATCACGTGAAACCCGTCGACGTCTTTTTCGGGATCGATGGTCGCCAGGACTTTGCTTTCGTCGATGTGATCTGGCAATGGCAATTGCACCAAAATGCCGTTGCATTTCGGATCGGCGTTCAAGTCTTCAATCATGCCCAGCAATGTGGCTTCGTCGGTGGATGCATCTAAGCGATGGGTGACGGATTCCATGCCGGCTTCTTCGGTTTGGATACCCTTGTTGCGGACATACACCTGGCTGGCGGCATCCTCGCCAACAAGGATAACGGTCAGGTTCGGTTTTAGGCCATGGGCATCTGTGATGCGGCGGACTTCTGCGCCCACACGTTCGCGCAGTTTTGCTGCGAATGCTTTGCCGTCAATGATCGTTGCCTCAGTCATCTTTTATCGTCCCCTTTGGTGAAATGCCGATAAGAGTCTCGAGCCCTTTCAACATTTTTGCGTTACCCCCGGCGATCAGGACCGTTTTATGTCGATCCGTCTGGCCACGTAAAATTGTTATGTCGGTTTTTTGCAACCGCCACGCCTTGGCCAATATTCCGATAACCGCAGCGTTGGCGCTACCTTTCTCTGGAACCGTCGTAACAGCAACCTTGAGTACGCCATATCCTTGCCCGTCAGCGACCACTTCACCGATGGCATTCCGCGATGCCTTGGGGGAGGCGCGGACGCGGACTTCTAGGCCGTGACCTTTAAGCGAAAAAGGTGAAAGTGCGGCGGGTGTCAGGACGATACCAGGGGGCTACATCATTCTGAGTGCAAGGCGCGCGATGACGTCTTTGGCGAACCATAACAACAAGATCAAAATCACCGGGGAAATATCAACCCCACCCAAATCGGGCAAAAATCGGCGAATTTGCCCCAACAACGGTTCGGTCAGGCGTGAAACCACGTCATAGATCATGCGCACGAACTGGTTCGATAGATTGATCACGTTGAACGCGATCAGCCAGCTCATGATCACGCCAATGATCACCACCCAGGTGTAAAGATTGATGAGTTGATAAAGGAGGCCCAGTGCTGGCCCGACAACGACGTCCATAAATTCCCTCTCGGATGTGCGTGCCGGGCACGCCTTCAATTTCCTTAAATTAGTCTGCTGATCCGGGCCGCGCAAGCGGGCGGTGGTTGGGTTAGAGAAGGATTATTTGAAATATCATAATTTGGTGACGTTATCGGGTGTGTGGGCTAATAATCCCTAGCGTCCGGTGCCCGGTCGCTATGCCTGGGGGTAATCCAAAACTGTGACGAAGTTAAAATCTATTCTGACAAACATCGGCTTGGCGGTCGTTGCGTTTGTAATCTTGTACATTCCGCTAGAGATCGTTTGGCGCAACATGCTGACAGTGTTCCCCGTGGTGTTGCACGAGCAACTGGGTCGGTTATCGCCGTTGGCACAGATTGGCAAAGAAAGTGTCGTCCCCGAAGACTACACACTGATCATTGGCGATTCCTATGCCGAGGGTTTGGGCGATTGGTTCATGCAACGGGTCAATGATGGCAATCCTGTCTACAACGCGGGGCACGTGCTCCACGAGATATCGGGTGATGATGTGATTTCGTTTGGGTATCGGGGCGGGTTTCCGAGCTACGTCATCCCGTATCAAACGACCAAAGACTTCGACGGCATGAATAAATATATGGGCTTCGATATAAAGCAGCCCCAGCGTGTCGTGGCATTTTTCTATGAGGGTAATGATTTCGCGGATGAATTGGCGGCGTTGCACCGGAGCGGTATATCGCTTGATCAAACGCAAGATGCAGCTTTCCTCAAAGGTCACTTACAGGGTGGCGCCGAGGCTGGCGCTAAGGCGGCAGGGAAACGCTGGAATTTCTTTCGCAATGCCCATTTGATCGACACGACGTCGAAGCTTTCGAAGTTGATGATAAAAAACCTGAGCGGCGATGGTGGAACCACAGCCTTTGCCCCCGATGATCGTTGGATCAGAAGTTACACGTCCATAGACGAGTACCGCGAGAATTGGGAACGCTACGAGGTTTCATCTGTGACGATGCGGTTGGCGGGTGCTGTGGGAAAATACCCCGAAGAAACGGTCGAGCCGATCGCCTTTCATACACCCGAAGAAGTCACGGGTATCGCCAACGTGTTTCAGGCTTCTATGGAATATTTGCGGGACTATTTCCCTGATGCCGAGATGTGGGTGGTCTATATCCCATCGCCGATCAATGCGTACGAGTTCGTTTCCGACTCCGTTATGATTTCGGACTTACAACACGATGGCGTCAAGGAAGTCCGAGCAGGACCGCAACCATTTCGTGTGGCGGATGTCATGGCAAAAAGTGATTTCGCATGTCGCGCCATCGAACAGGCGAGCACGGCAGCAGGTGTTAAATTTATAGATACACGCCCCGCGTTGCGGGTGATCTCGGCGCGGGATGGCTATTTACACGGGCCAAACGATGCGGGCCATTTCAATGAACGGGGCTATCGCTCGTTGGCGAAAATCGTTCATGACGCGGTAGGGGGTAAAATCGCAGCGCCATGTAATATTTCGGGTGCGGCTCAGTAGTAAATTATTGAGTTTGGATGCCGCCCTTCTAAACGTGTCATCCCGGGCTCGACCCGGGACCCATTGGGGTGGCAAGAAGATCTGGGTTTCGGCTTAGATCTTTGGTTCGCTTCGCGCGCACCGGAATGACAATTGCGATTTGGTCAGCGAGTATAGACAGCCGTAATCGTTGACGATGCGATGCTGTTGGCATTGACCATAAATCCAGCGAGCGCATTGCTGACTGAACCATCAATGCCAAGTTTTTCAATACCCAACGCATGCACGGTGAATTTATAACGATGGACTTCGCCCGGTGGTGGGCATGCGCCGCCAAAACCAGCAGCCCCATAATCGTTCCTAAGCTCGATTGCGTCTGCGGGCACGCCAGCATTCGCTTTGGCAGCGGCAGGGATACTGTTCACATTTCCTGGGATATCGAAAGCAAACCAATGCCACCATCCTGATCCCGTTGGGGCATCTGGATCATTAACGGTGACAGCGAAGCTTTTGGTGCCTGCGGGTGCATTGGCCCACGAAAGATCAGGTGATGTGTTGCCACCCTCGCACCCGAATCCTTGAAATACATGCGCGGCGCTGAGTTGCTGGCCTTCGGCGATTTTAGTGCTGCTCAGTTTGAAATCGTCGGCTTGGGCGGCGAGTGGTGTGCCGATCAATGCGACGGCGAAGAATACTGCTTTGAGGTTTTTCATTTTGTGTTTTCCTTTGTGTGAGTGACTTTGTCGTTTCATCTAGGCCGCGACAGCTTGGTTATCGCTAAAAAGGCTACCGCCACCAGGTGCGATGGCGGGTAAGTCCAGTGCTTGCAGGATGCTGCGTGTGGTGGCCACGGCAGCAGATAAGGTGGGAATGCCGGATGCCTTCTCGATCATTTCGATGGCGGGGAGTGATGGCATTTGCACGCACGCCGATGCGACGATGGCGTCTATCCCTTTGGTGTCGAGTTTCTTCCAAAGCTCTGCTGGCGCTGATGGATCTTGAGCGGCCACAGCCAAGTTGTCCGGGATCTCAAGTGCGATGAAGTCTTTGACCTCAATTCCTTCGCTTTCGATATAATCCACGACCATTTGGGTCAGCGGCTTCATGTAGGGACAAATGATCGATACTTTCTTGGCACCCGTGCTATGGAGCGCATTGATCAATGCCCCAGCCGAATTAATCGCTGGGCTGGGATAGCCGTTTTCGACCGTCGCTTGGTGCAGCCGTTTTTCTGAAACGCGGTGATATCCGGCACCTCTGCTCATAATTGCGACCAGGCAGGCATAGGCATTTACCTCAACTGCCGCGTCAGACAGTTCGAAAGCGCAACGCACGCTGTCATCGTCCATGCGTTCCAATTCTTCTTTTTGAACGCTCTTCATGCGCATGCGCGATGAATGGAACGTGAAACGGTCCGGCAGAATGCGCTCTCGGGCATGAAGCAGGGCGGGGATCTCTGTTTCCATGGTGACATTGGAACTGGGAACGATCAGACCAACGCGGCGGGGTTTAATGTTCATCTTGCTATATCCATCTGTTGTTATATTGCATACGTTATATTCTTATATGGATACATATGAAATATATAAAAATACATATGAGCGGTGATTGCATGCTTAAATTACGCCGATTAGAATTCGTGCAGTAAATTCAAAGGGCTAGAGATGGCACGGACAGCCGACAAATTAATTGATCAAATTAGCCAAGACGTTGCCGATGGCGTGTTGCGTCCCGGGGATCAGCTTGAAGAAGCTGATTTGGCGGCACGGTTTGGGGTATCACGAACGCCAATTCGGGAGGCCATGCGCGCTTTGGTCGATTGCGGATTGTTGGAAACCCGGCCGCGCAAAGGGGCGTTTGTCCGCGTCCTGAACCCCAAGGAGCTGCTGGATTTGTTTGAAGTTGCGGCGGAACTTGAAGGTTTGGCGTGCCGATTGTCGGCCGCCAATCTGACTCATGGGGGCGCCGAAGGCATTCGTGATGCGGTTCAGTTATGCCGCGATGCCTGCGCCGCGGAAGATACCGTTGCGTATCGAAATGCCAATCTGGCCTTTCATGACGCCATTCATCGCGCTGCGGATAACCAGGCGCTGATAGAACAGCTTGGGCAAATACAGCTGCATATCAACGCGTATCGGTCCATGCCATATGATGTTCGCGGGCGATTGGAAAAATCGGTCGAGGAACACGCCGAAATTTGTGATGCAATTCTGGCAGGAGATGGAGACAAAGCGAGCATGCTGATGCGCGATCACATGATGCTACAGGGCAAGCGCCTACCGTCGATTATTCGTTCAATGGAACAGCAGAAGAAGCCCGCTTAAAAGTATCATTTCGGACCCATCCTAGTTTGCGAAAAATTCCCCCTCACCTAACCTCTCCCCCCTCAAAAGGGGGAGAGGGATGAGAAGAGTTTTGGTTATTCAGGGTCCCTCTCCCCTGCGGCGGGGGAGAGGACAGGTGAGGGACCTAAACTGGACGCCCACCGATACACGTTGTGCGTTCCATGTAGCGGGGCACGTCGCCGTAATCCATGATCGCATAGTGCATCAGGGATCGGTTGTCCCAGACTACGACGTCGTGATCGCTCCATGAATGGCGATAGATGAATTCAGGTCGGGTCGCGTGGGCATAGAGATTATCCAACAACCAAGAACTCTCATCCGCATCGAAGCCTTCTAGGTGTGAGGTGAAGCCCGGATTGATAAACAGGCTCTCGGCGCCCGTTTCCTCGTGGGTGCGCACCACTGGATGCACCGCGCGGTTGGCGCCTGTTTTCAGATCATCCGTGACCAGCACCAGATTGGTGTATTGCTGATACGCCGCGACTTCGAAATCGTGAACGGCTTTTAGCGGACGCAGCAGGTCCTTCATCGCTTCAGATAATTCGTTAAAAGCTTTGGTCATGTCGGCAAACAAGGTGTTGCCACCGACGGGGGGAATTTCGACCGCGTGCAGGATCGATGCTGCCGCTGGGCGATCCCGAAAGCTGACATCGGAATGCCAATAGGTTCCGGCACCCTTGCGGCCCAAGGGCTCTCCGGTTTCGTCTAATTTATTGGAAACACGGTAAATTTCTGGGTGTTCGGGATGAATATAGCGACTGACGGTATCTTGTAACGGTTCCTGGTCGGGCGCGCCAAACAGTGGCCCCATGGCAGCACCAAATGCGATATGACCCTCGGCCGTTAGGTTCTTTTGGTCACGAATCACCATGAATCCGCCGTTTTCCAACCAAACCTGGCGCAAGGACTGGGCCAAATTGTCGCCCATGCCCGCATTTAGGTCGACACCGGTGACTTCGGCCCCCATGTGGGTTGAAAGTGGCTTAACCGTGAAATCCATATCGTGTTCTCTCCCTGTTCGCTCAATATTATGTGATTTGGAAATGATCCTGCAATGTCTATAAATCGCATTCACTGGAACACAGCGTGATCACAATAGGTTTATTTGAGTTGTGAATTAGCATCTACTAATTCAATAAGGATGCTAAACAAGGACTCCAGATACCTCTATGCCAGACAGCCAGACCCTCCTCGATCCGCAAAAATTTCGCGATCCCATCACCACAGCAGACGGCCAGCAACGCGCGGCGGTGACATTGGGTGGCTTGCGAACCCTGTGGTTCAACACCGGAAGCCTGTGCAACATCACGTGCGTGAATTGCTATATGGATTCGAGCCCTAAAAACGATGCGCTTGTCTACATCACGTTGGCGGAGTTCCGCACGTATCTGGATGAAATTCACACACAAAAAATGGACGTTGAGGAAATCGCCTTTACCGGTGGTGAGCCGTTCATGAACCCCGATGTGATCGCGATGATCGACGAAGCGTTATCGCAAGGCTTCAAGGTGTTGGTCCTGACCAACGCGATGAAGCCGATGCTGAACAAGCGTGATGCGTTAAAGCAGATTCAAGATCGGTTTGGCGATGCGTTGTCACTTCGGATATCCATCGATCACTTCACCCAGGAAGGCCACGAACACATCCGCGGCCAAAACACATGGCCGCCCATGATCGAAGGTTTGCGTTGGTTGGGCGAGAACGGTTTCGATATCGCGATTGCGGGACGGACATGTTGGGATGAATCTGAAGAACAAGCGCGCACGGGCTATCGAGAGTTTTTCGCATCAGAGAGTATTCCGGTCGATGCCGACAGTCCTGCCAAGTTGGTGTTGTTCCCGGAAATGGACGTCGACGTCGATGTGCCGGAAATCACCACCAGCTGCTGGAATATTTTGGACGTGTCGCCCGATGCTATGATGTGTGCGTCGTCGCGCATGATCGTAAAGCGCAAAGGCGCCGACAGTCCTGTCGTCGTGCCGTGCACGTTGTTACCGTACGATCCATCGTTCGAGATGGGATCAACATTGGCGGATGCGCCTGACACCGTTCACCTCAACCATCCGCACTGCGCCAAGTTCTGTGTGCTGGGCGGCGCATCCTGTAGCCCGGATTAACGTTTATGAACAAGACAACCACAGACAATCTTGATCTTGGCCCACTTGATGGCCCTGTTTTAATCTTTGGTGGCCCGTATTCCAATTTGCACGCCACGGCAGCTCTGAAGGTTGAGGCCGAGAAACTAGGCATTCCGACGTCACAAATTATTTGCACTGGCGATGTGGTGGCGTATGCCGCCGCCCCCGATGCGACGACCCAGTTGATGATGGATTGGGGTGTCGCGACGGTCATGGGCAATTGCGAAGAAAGCTTTGGCTGGCAGGACGACGACTGCGGCTGTGGTTTCGATGAAGGCACAGAGTGCGATATCTTGTCGCGCAAATGGTATGCCTATGCCGATAGTCGATTGAACCCCGACCACCGGGCTTGGATGCGTGCTTGTCCCCGCCAGATTACGTTTACACTTACGGGTCGTCGCTTTGCGGTCATCCACGGCAGTGTGCAATCGATCAATGAATTTGTCTTCGAAGCCAGCGACGATGCGACCAAGATCGCAGGCCTGGATGCGCTGGGCGTCGATGCGATCATCGGTGGTCATTCCGGTGTGCCCTTTACGCAGGTGATTGATGATCGGCTGTGGCACAACGCGGGTGTGATCGGGATGCCCGCTAACGATGGCACGCCACGGGTTTGGTATACGGTCCTGCACCCCGAAGACGGCGGTATCCGGATCGAACATCGCGCCTTGGATTATGACCATACAGGTGCTGCCGAAGACATGCGCCGTTTGGGTCTGCCGTCGGGCTATGCCGATTGTATTGAAACGGGCCTGTGGCCAAATTTGGATGTGATGCCGGAGCTTGAGAAAACCAAATCTGGTGCGGAGCTGTCCGAACGGACAGTCATCTGGTCACGTCCGGTGATGGCCGCGGCTGAGTAGACACTTCATAAATTGGGCACATCGCGCCCCGAAATGATCATCCCGCTGCCTTAATCCGCCACCCTGTTGTCATGATGGGTCGTTAGAACTTCCCCAACGTTAACCTGTTGTAGGAGGTGATCATCATGGTTCGTTTGAAATATTTATCTATCCCCGCTGTGTTCTCGGCAGTTATTGCGCTCGGCGCATGTACGTCGCCCGAATTAGAGGCGGTCTCTAAAATCGACATTAAAGGCGAAGGCGTCGCCGCCGAGGCTGCACGTGAATACAAACGCATGGCGCAATTCGAGGCCGAAGTCATGTGGGACCGGGCATCGGCCATCGCGTTCGCTGAAAAGGCGTTGGTTGCAGCGGAGGGTCGTGCCGTGCCAGACAATGCCGACGCGATGCCGTTGGATGCACGCAGCCGCGCAGAAATTCGCGATGCCTATAGAATGTTACAGGTCTTGCGCGCTTCGGGTGCCGACGAGGTGTCACCCCGTGCCACCGGCCAGGCCATCGCCCGGCTGGATTGCTGGAACGAACAAGCCAACGAGGGGTTTCAAGATTCTCACATCGGTTTCTGTAAACACAGTTTTGGTGAATACGTCGCTGAATCGGCACGGACACTTAAAGCCGCAGGCCTTGGCCATAGCGATGTGGTCATGGGGGCGCGCTCGTTCTCTGTGACGTTTCCGTTGGGCAGTGCGATCCCAAAGACGGGGGGTGATCACGTGATTGCGGCTGCCGCACGTCATGCATTGTCCAAGGATGATCTGCGGATCGTGTTGGGTGGACATGCTGATCGTTCGGGGTCTGCGGGGTTCAATCAACGCTTGTCAGCGGCCCGGGCCGAACGGGTGTCGCAACTGCTACAAGTCCATGGCGTGCCGTTGGATCGCATTTCGACCATCGGGTTTGGCGAAACGTATCCCAAAACCAGAACGCCTGACGGCGAACGCCATAATGACAATCGCCGCGTCGAGATTGTCGTCGGCCCGGTGCGCCCGCTCTGATCGTTGAAAATTAAACGTTAAACTTCGGTCATATCTCTGCACCTGTTCTCGACAAACCGTTGCGTGGTCGGCTTAATGCAGCCGTAACGAAGCGAATCTGTTGAAACTGTGTGTGGAGATATCCGTTGTCGGAATCCCTAACGTTCGAAGAAACCACCGATGGCATTCGTGTCATGGTGACCCCGGTGTACCTAGAGGGCCGTTCCGACCCGGACGAGGGCCAGCACGTGTGGGCCTATCAGGTCCGGATCGAAAACACCGGTGACGATACAGTGCAACTGCTGACACGACGTTGGCGCATCACAGATGCCCATGGGCACGTGAACGAGGTAATTGGCGATGGTGTCGTCGGCGATAAACCAACGCTGCGGCCCGGGGACAATTATGAATACGCTAGTGGCACACCGCTATCGACGCCCAGCGGCTTTATGACGGGGATTTTTCAAATGGTTGATCTGGCAGGCCGCCGATTTGCGGTGCAAGTGCCCACGTTTTCATTGGATGCGCCAGACCGGACCCGCGCCGTCCATTAAGGTGTTCTAATTTAAGGTTTTTACTGAATCTATTATCAGTGATCTGGTATGGTGTACTATCCGTAATAAGGTCACATATTGACGCCGATTGGAATTGTTCCAATATACAGTCATACAAAGTTTCGCCCGCAAAAACATGTGATAGACTTACATGTTGGCGAATCGAATAGGATATATTGTGTCAGACGTAAAAAACCTAAGTGTCGTGGACAGCAACCGTCACAAGCATAAGCCACTGGACAACGAAACGGCTGCGGTTGAAAAGCCAAGCAAAGAAGAAGCCGAATCTGCTGTGCGCACGTTGATCGCATGGGCGGGTGACGATCCATCGCGTGAAGGGTTGTTGGAAACGCCCGACCGCGTTGCGCGCGCCTATGGCGAGTTCTTTAAGGGCTACGAGCTTGATCCCAGCGATTATCTGGCCAAAACCTTTGAAGAAACCTACGGCTACGATGAAATCGTGCTGCTCAAGGATATTCGTTTCGAAAGCCATTGCGAACACCACATGGTGCCGTTTATCGGCAAAGCCCACGTTGCGTACCTGCCGAACCGGCGCGTGGTTGGTATTTCGAAACTGGCGCGCGTTGTCGATGCGTTCTCTAAGCGTTTGCAGATCCAGGAAAAAATGACTGCGCAGATTGCCAACACCATCGATGAAGTGTTGGAACCCCGTGGTGTGGCGGTTGTCGTCGAAGCGGCACACCAGTGCATGACCATGCGTGGTGTCCATAAACCAGGTGTCAGCTTGGTGACCAGCCGTCTGCTGGGTGCGTTTCGTGATGATCCATCGACCCGTCGTGAATTTTTATCGATGGTCGATCACAGCGGCGGCTCATATAGCTAATTCGGCAGATATTCTGGCAACGAAGCCGTTTTTGGCACTTCCCACAGGTTCATAGCAGGGCATTAATCATAAAAGATGCGTGCGTCATCGCGCTCATCGCTTGACCGATAACGGTTGCTGCGCTTCATATGTAGCTGTATCAGAGCGGTCGGGCGGAGGGGGCCCGCTGGATGGACGTTAGACCAGCGATATTTGTAGTGGGACTTTTACTGGCGACCCTTGCGGTCGTCATGTGCATTCCTGCGATCTATGACTATGCCATCGGTCATTCGGATTGGGAGGTCTTTGCGGTGGCCGCCGGGACCACGTTCTTTGTCGGCGTGACCATGGCGCTGACGACGCGCACCAACAACATGAAGGTGACGATCCGCCATGCGTTTCTGATCACCACCACAAGCTGGCTGGCACTGACGATTTTTGCTTCGCTGCCGTTCGCATTCTCGGACCTAGATATGAGCGTGACGGATGCGTTCTTCGAAGCGATGTCAGGGATCACGACGACGGGGTCCACGGTCATTATCGGTCTGGACGAAGCCCCACCGGGCATTTTGTTGTGGCGTGCCCTGCTGCAGTGGTTGGGCGGCATCGGTATCATCGTTATGGGTATCGCGGTTTTGCCGATGTTGCAGGTTGGTGGGATGCAGCTGTTCAGGATGGAAAGTTCCGACCAATCTGAAAAAGTGATGCCCCGTGCGGCGCAAATTGCGACCGCCATCGGCGTGATTTATATGACGCTAACATTCATCTGGGTGCTGTTTTACTGGTTGGCGGGGATGTCTGGGTTCGATGCCTTTGCGCACGGCATGACCACCATCGCAACGGGTGGTTTCTCGACCTACGACGAATCCATAGCATACTTTGATTCATCATTGATTGAATATATAGCCACCGCCGGCATGCTCATCGGCGCCTTGCCGTTTATATTGTACTTACGAATGTTGCAGGGCCAATGGCTGTCCGTCCCGCGTGATAGCCAGGTACAATGGTTCATCTTGTTCGTTGCCAGCTTGATCGTCGTCGCGTCAGCATATCTGGTCATTCATACCGCAGAAGAGCCACTCGAAGCCTTGCGACTGACCTCATTCAATATTGTTTCAATCATCACTGGGACAGGGTACGTGTCTGATGATTACGGGATATGGGGCACGTTCTCGCCAGCACTTTTCTTTTTCATCATGTTTGTCGGCGGGTGCGCCGGTTCGACTACCTGCGGGATTAAGGTTTTTCGCTTTCAAGTGCTATACGCCGCCGCACGCACGCAGATTCAACACCTGATGCAGCCGCATGGGGTGTTCATTCCTTACTTTAACAAACGTCCCGTTTCCGAAGAGGTCATCATCTCGGTGCTGTCGTTCTTCTTCGTTTGGTTCTTTACGTTTGCGTTGTTGGCGTTGGGCCTCTCGATGCTGGGGCTTGATTTTGTTACCGCATTATCGAGTGCTGCAACATCAGTCGCCAACGTTGGACCGGCACTGGGGCCGATTGCGGGGCCCAGCGGTAACTTCGCCGGATTCCCCGATGCGGCAAAATGGCTGATGGCGTTTGGCATGTTGCTGGGTCGGTTGGAACTGTTCACCGTGATCGTTCTGTTCACACGTAATTTCTGGAGACCATGACCCGATGTTAGGTCAGTGGATGCGCTCACGCGCGCGTAAAAAATACAGCAAAGAAGCGCAGCAGGTTATCAATCATCTGCGCTCGCTTGATAACCGCAGCATGGGCTTGGTATTGGCCATTGCGATGCATCAACGCAACGCGCTGATCAAAGATGGCGTCGATATGCGCGATCTATCCAAGATCATTCACGGCGCGCCGATGTATCATTTGGATTTGTCCAAGGCGGTGAACGTGCTGATCAAAAACAAACGACAGCACGATGCACTTGGTATGCAAATTTGGATGCATTCGTTACGCGCGTTGTTGGATGAAGAACTTTATCCGTTTGGCGTTGCGCTTTGGAAAGAGCTAGAGCGCGGCCAGCCGCATGTGGCGCGGGCGCGCAACACTGTCAAAGACGAAACGGATTTTGAACTCGACGTTACGATGTCCAGCGAAACCCCACCCGAATTCCTGACGCGGCGCGAACAAAAACGCCGGGGTGTTTAGCGGACGAAATCTGCCAAGTGCTTGCGGATCGACTGCGCCATGATCGGGTCGAAATCTTTCATCGTCGCTTCGGTCAGATTGAACCAAAGCTGCTCGCGCTCATTGATGGTGGCGTCTTCGGCGATGGATTGACTGCGGCTGACTTCGGCCTGTGCAAACGCTTGGGTGACACGGGGCACGCCCTCAAGTTTTAAGGTTGCGCGTACCTTGGAATCATAGCGGTGCGATTGGTCTTTGGTGATCAATCCTTTGAAACCTACGGTCTTTTTTAAATCTGTTTCGGTCACAGACGCGGTTTCGATGACGAATTTAGCAACACCCGAAACGCCGTTGGCTTTTAACCGATCACGGGCCCATGCGCGAAGGGCCGCTTCAGGGGCTGTCGGCATTTGCGCCTCAACATGTTTCACGCCAGTGGCCGTATTCGTGGCACTGTTGGCGCTGATGATTTGAATTTCTGCGACACCCAGAATAATCGGGGGAATGTGGTTGTATGAAAGTTCCGGGTATTTCGGAGCCGGTTGCGTGGCGCATGCGGCAAGTCCAACAACTGCCAACAGCGAAAGCGTCACACGACGACGTGCTTTAAATATGTTTTTAGCGACAGTCATTAATCGGACTCCGTTTTTGAAATCAACTCGTACAAATCATCAATGTTGTAAACGTAGTCTGTTCGGCAAAACTCGCAAGTGACTGTGATCACGCCATCGTCGGCCATATCGGCAATTTCATCACGTGGAAACGATTTCAGGGTCCGCCCGACGCGTTCGCCAGAACAGCGGCATTCGTGGTTTAGCTGCTGCGGATCGTAAAGCCGCACGCCGTCTTCATGATACAATCGATACAGTAATTGCGCTGAATTTAAGTTTGGGTCTAAGAGTTCATCGGTGGTGATGGAGCTCATCAACACGACGGCGCGGCGCCAATTTTCGTCCTCGTCGCTATCATCGGTGCCCGTTGGCAAACGTTGCAACATCAGCGCGGCAGCCTTGGGCAGGCTTTTGCCGTCGGGGCGTTCCGAACAGATGATGATCGCGGTATCCAACTGTTCTGAATTCCTGAAATAGTTCTGCGCGCATTCGGTCAGTGTCGCCCCATCAAGTTCGGTGATGCCCTGATAGCGCTCTGTATCGGGACCCTGATCGACAGTGAACGCCAAACGGCCAGCGCCGATAATGTGCGGGACCGATACCCCTTCGATGTTGGATAGGTCGGCACCTTCTTTTGATTTGGCATAGGCGCGGATGCCGCCCTCGGACGTCATGTCGGCCATCACCAGCGGTACGGGGCCATCGCCCTGGGCTTGCAGGGTAAAGATACCATCGTATTTAAGCGCGCTGGCGAGGGTAATGGTCAGGGCCATGGTTTCGCCAACGAAACGTGCCAATGGCACAGGGTAATCATGGGCCCGTGTGGCACTTTCAAAGATGTCTGATATCCGGACCAAACGTCCGCGAATGTTCAGATCTTCGATCTGAAAGGTTTGCACGAAATCGCCAAAGGGATCTTGATCGTGCGCGTCATTGTCGTTGGGCGTCATGGCCATAGTGTCCGGTAATAATATCCGTAAAGTGGGCGAAAGCCGAGCCGTTGATACAGCCGTTGCGCGCCAGAATTGCTGCGCTCGACTTGGAGATAGAGACCAATGGCCCCGTTATCAATGGTGGCCTGTGCCAACGCGCGCAACATATCTGCCCCGATGCCTTGGCTACGACGTTCAGGGTGGGTCCACATGCCAAATATACCCAGCCATCCGGCGTTGTTCAGCACACCCAATCCGATGCCCACACCTGTGTCATCTGAACTGTCAATTGCGGTCGCGAATTGTGGACAATCCGTGGCGCCCGAAATCACTTTGCTGGCGTCGCGGTTGAAACCTTCGACATATAAATTCCACCAGCCATCCGGGGCTGTGCCGCTGACCTGGGTCATGGGTGCGTCGTCGACAGTGTTTTTGATGACGTCATGAACATCGGCAATCATCAATGTCACCGGGGCTTCGATTTCGTAACCGCGGATCGATAGTTCTTCATCCAGCGCATCGGGTTCGGCGGCAGGGCTGACCTGAAAGCGCGGCGGCAGGTTGCGATCTTGATAAAACCGTTCTGCCGCTTCGATCTGATCTATCAGGGCATGTCCGCCCGTCGTTGATGGCCAGGGCGCGACCGAATTCGCACGGCGCGACACCCCTTCGCCATAGCGCAATGCCCAACCATCCAAGTTGGTGACATACGGGGCCGGCCACGCATCCGCCGCCATCCGATCAAACGCCAAGATGTCGTCGGGTTGCAGCGCGCCTTGTTCGAAAATCCGTGGCCCGGGATTGATCAGGTCGGGATAGATCAGCTGAGGCACCACGTCAAAATCGCTTTTTGTACGTGCAAGCGATTCTCCGCTTCATCCCAGATTACCGATTGGGGACCGTCGATCACAGCTTCGGTGACTTCTTCGCCACGATGTGCAGGCAGGCAGTGCATAAACAACGCATCGCTGTTGGCGTGGCTCATCAATGCTTCGTCAACACGGAACGGTGCCAGCATGTTATGACGTGATCCAGCATCGTCATCACCCATCGACACCCAGGTATCAGTGACGACCAGATCAGCCCCGCTGACAGCCGCTTGTGGGTCGTCCGTTAGGGTGACGTTGGCGCCTTCTTTCTTGGCCCATTCAATCAGGCCATGATTGGGCTGAAGCTCTTTGGGTGTGGCGACGCGCATTTCAAAGCCCAAGCGCGCAGCGGCATGAACCCAACTGACGACAACGTTATTGCCGTCCCCGGCCCAGGCGACGGTGCGGCCTTCGATGGAACCGCGATGTTCCTCGAACGTCATGATGTCGGCCATGATCTGACAAGGATGGGAATCATCCGTCAGGCCGTTGATCACGGGCACGGTGGCGTATTTTTCTAATTCTACCAGTTTGGTCGGATCATCGGTTCGGATCATGATTGCGTCGGCGTAACGCGATAGCACGCGCGCTGTGTCAGCCACCGTTTCACCGCGTCCCAACTGGGAATCGCTATCGTTCAAAATAACCGTATGCCCACCCAATTCCTGCATGCCGACTTGGAATGACACGCGGGTTCGGGTCGATGGCTTTTCAAAGATCATGACCAATGTTTTGCCATCCAGCGGTTTATCCGCATCGACGGTACCGCGGACTTCTTTTAGCGATGCCCCTTTGGAGAGTATCGTTCTGAGTGTCGCCCGGTCTAGCCGGTCGATATCAAGAAAATGCCTGACGTCGGCCATATCAAAAAAGTCCCAGTTTAGTCTGTCGAATCAGATGAAAGTTCTGACAACGCGGTATCGAGAATCGAAACCGCTTCGTTTATTTGCTCAGAGGTAATGACCATCGGCGGTACGAAGCGGACGACGTTGTCACCAGCTGGCACACTTAGGAGGCCATGCGCCATTGCCTTGGCGACCAAATCACCGTTGAGGATTTTGGCCGAGCATTTCAGGCCAACCATCAGTCCGCGACCGCGCGCGGACTCAAGCAATGTGGGATACTTGGCGACCAGTTTTTCCAATCCGGCCTTTAGTTCGTCACCGCGGGCTTGGACATTTTCCATAAATCCAGGTTTCAATACGACATCCAACACCGCGTTACCGGCCGCCATCGCCAGCGGATTGCCGCCGTACGTGGAGCCATGGGACCCTGCGGTCATGGCTTCGGCGACGCGTTCATTGGCAAGCGCTGCTGCAATCGGGAAACCGCCGCCCAGGCCTTTGGCGGACGCTAAAATATCGGGTGCGATTCCGGACCATTCGTGCGCATACAGCTTGCCGGTTCGACCGACGCCGCATTGCACTTCGTCGAACATTAACAACAGGCCAAACTCGTCCGCTGTGGCACGAAGACCTTGCATATATTCGTCACTCATCGGGCGGATGCCGCCTTCGCCTTGAACAGGTTCTACCAAGATACCTGCTGTTTCAGGACCAATGGCAGATTTGAGTTCGTTCAAATTATCGAACGCGACCTGATCGAAACCATCGGTTTCAGGGCCAAATCCGGTCAGATGCTTTTCTTGTTTGCCCGCGGCAATACACGCCAGCGAACGCCCGTGGAATGCACCTTGGACTGTGATCACCCG
>DGNZ01000236.1 GCA_002389175.1 Rhodospirillaceae bacterium UBA4479
CATCTTCGAAGCGTGCAGGAACGGATGAAACGGCTTCGGTCTATGGAACGGGAGCTAAAACGTATGATTCAACAGTGCGGTGGCGGTATCGTCGCTGAATGCAGAATAATTGAAGTATTGGCCGACCATTCGGAATGCCTAAGCGACAAGCATCTCAAAAGCTGAATATGACGTTGCAGCAAAAAGCTGTTGACCTTCCACCTGGGGGAAGCCTTATCAACACAATATGAAACGGTTTTTGATAATCGTGTTAAGCACACTTTTCATTGCTAACCCATTGTTCGCGCATGACAGTACGAGACATATGGACGGAATGGAGCATGACGTGACCATTTCGATAGATGGCTCCGACCTGTCAACGTGCCAGGATCAATGTGGCAGTGATGACTTACGCGTGTGCTGTGCGAAAGCGGCCGTTCATTGTTCAAACGCATTTTCTTGCTCGACAGTCATTCTTGGCTTAGCGCCAAATGGGTCTATGGATGTGTTTCGGACAACTTTCGAAGATGTCCATGTTGGCCTTGTCTTTGAAGCTGAGACGCCCCCTCCTCGAATCTGAGCACCCCATCTCTTTTTTAAGCGAGAACACGACTGCATGAGACATGGCAGTTGTGAAAGATGATTTGTTCAAATTCACGAGGAACTAAAAATGACGAAACAAACTACTAAACGCGCTGCTTTTGCAGCGGCATTCGCGATGGCATTCATGGTTTCCACCAATTTTGCAATCGCAAGCCCTGGTCATTCAGCCAAAAAGAATGTTGGAGAACCGGGAAAATCCAGCGATGTGACACGCACCATCAATGTCAAAATGTATGACAACTACTATGAGCCGGAGAATATCTCTGCCAAAGAAGGAGAAACCGTCAAATTTGTCGTCACAAATGCCGGCGAGCTGGTTCACGAGTTCAATATTGCTACTGGCGAAATGCATAAAGCACATCAACCTGAAATGATGATGATGCAGGAGCATGGGGTTCTCGATGGGGACCGGATCAATATGGAAGCCGCAAAAGCGATGCAAGCCTCGATGGGGCATGGGATGCACAATGATCCGAACAGTGTGCTGTTAGAGCCAGGTAAAACCGGGGAAGTTATTTGGAAGTTTCCCGAGCACGCCGAGCTTGAATTCGCATGCAATGTACCAGGGCATTACGACGCTGGCATGGTTGGTAAATTCAAACTGACTCATTGATTGTTGGTGTCGGGCCTTTGTGCCCGCCCCTTTCCGTCTGTACTCACTAAAAGGAAATAGAAAATGATCCGCAATACTCTCGTCTTTGCCGGCTTGTTTGGTCTCAGCGTATCCGTTTTAAATCCCGCTGTTGCCGAAGCCGGTGAATACAACCTCACCGTAGATCGAATCACGATTGATACAGGTGAATTCACCCGCTCAGGGATCGGCTACAACGGAGCCTCACCTGGGCCCGTGCTTCGCTTCAAAGAAGGTGAAGATGTCACAATTAATGTCACAAACAATCTCTCAGAACCGACATCAATCCATTGGCATGGTTTAATTCTGCCATTCGATCAGGATGGGGTCCCTGGAATTAGCTACGACGGCATCGCACCCGGCGAGACGTTCACGTATCGCTTCCCCATCGTCCAGAACGGCACATATTGGTTCCATAGCCATAGTGGATTCCAAGAACCTGACGGAGCCTATGGTGCCATTGCCATCGAAAATGCGAAGCGAGAACCTTTTCGCTACGACCGTGAGCATGTGATTCAACTGACAGACGCGCACCCGCATTCTGGTGACCGTGTCATGAGAAACCTCAAAATGTCAGCAGACTATTACAATCGCCAACAGCAAACGATCGGTGATTTCTTCTCTGACAGCAAAAAGATGGGATTCGGCGCCACGCTGAATGATCGCTTGGCCTGGGGCAATATGAGAATGATGAAAAATGACATCGAGGATGTCCAAGGTTTCACCCCATTGATCAATGGCCAATCAACCCAACAAAATTGGACGGGTCTGTTTGAGCCAGGCGAACGAGTTCGACTTCGTCTCATCAACTCGTCGGCGATGGCTTATTTTGATATCCGGATACCGGGCCTCAAAATGACGGTTGTTCAAGCCGATGGCAACAACGTCCAACCTGTTACTGTCGATGAGCTTCGGATCGCAGTCGCAGAGACATACGATGTGATTGTGCACCCCAAAGAAGATCAGGCCTATGCCGTATTTGCAGAGTCGATGGGTCGAACAGCAAGTGTACGCGGCACGCTAGCACCCCGAGAAGGTATGATCGCTGATGTTCCAGAACTGCGCGAAGATCCCGCTCTGACAATGGCCGACATGGGAATGGCCCATGAAGGCATGGATCACGGCAACATGGGAACAATGGATCACAGCAACATGCCAGCTATGGAAAATGGTTCCATGCCCAGCCATACAATGCCAGATGGCACTGCTATGAAAGGAATGAAACATGAAGGCATGAACCATGGTGCGATGCCCAGCCATACAATGCCAAATGGTACTGCGATGAAAGGAATGACGCATGAAGGTATGAACCATGGTGCGATGGCGATGGGGACCTCTGAGGATTCCTTCTACGCTCCAGGTAGCGGCTTAAAGCCGACCGCCGCCAATGGTGGGAAGTTCTTATCCTATTCCGATCTGCGCGCGCAAAAGCCTTTGTATGAGGATCGCGAAGCAACACGAGAAATAGAATTGCGTCTCACAGGCAACATGGAGCGATATATATGGTCCATAAACGATGTCAAAATGAGCGACGCAGAACCGATTGTCTTAAAATACGGTGAGCGTGTTCGCTTCAAATTCGTCAATGAAACAATGATGTCACATCCCATGCACCTGCACGGCATGTGGTCCATCCTTGATACAGGTAAGGGCAAGTGGGATCCCATTAAACATGTCGTAAATGTATCCCCCGGCACCACCGCCTATATGGAAACCGAAGTCGACGCTCCCGGCCAATGGGCCTTCCATTGTCATCTCTCCTATCACGCTGACAGCGGGATGTTCCGTAAAGTCGTTGTTGAAGGCGGCCCGCAATCGACCGATGCCGACTTTGGCAACGTAAGTGGTGGTTGATCAATGAAACATACTTTGATTTGGGTTGGTTTAATCGGATCAGCCATTTTATCGACGTCACCATCTTCTGCCGAATCACTCATATGGGGTGTTCAAGTTGAACAGTTAGAGCATCGCTATAATGACAACGGGTCGAATGCAATCGCCTGGGATGGCGATGCAATTGTCGGTACTGACGAGTTGAAATTTGTGCTCCGTAGCGAGGGTGAATTTGAAACAGACGGCGACGTCATGGAAACCCTTGAGACCCAAGCTCGACTTCAAAAGCCGATCTCGACCTTCTTTGACGCAGTTGTTGGCGTGCGTGCCGATACCCCTGAGGGCCCTGACCGGTTTCACGGCGTGGTTGGGGTCAAGGGCCTCGCACCGCAATGGTTCGAGGTAGATGCTGACTTGTATCTTTCGGAACATCCATCGTTCAGAGTTGAGGCTGAGTACGAAGCGCTCATTACCAACCGCCTCATTCTGACACCGAGTATCGAAGTTGATATCCCGTTTACAGATGACCGGGAAATTGAAATCGGTGCATGGGGCCCCAAGCTCGAGGTCGGGGCACGTCTTAGCTACGATGTGCTTGATCGGTCAATTGCGCCATATGTTGGTGTTCACTATGAGCGCACATTCGGCGAGACTCGGGACATTGCTCTAGAGGATGGCAAAGAGGGAGATGCTCTCTTCTTTGTGACGGGTATTCGATTAATGTACTGATCAGAAGTGCTCGGAGGGGTTTTTACGTCCTCCGGGCATATTGAACTCTATGAGGACCGCAACGATGAAAATGATTGGCGTTCGACTTCAAATAATTTCTCTGCTGATAGTCGCTATAACAAGCACCATGTCGCTTGTTTGGGCTGCCCCGAAAGGCATTTTTGAAAACCCAGTTGAGCCAGAGCTGACACCTATTTTGAACCTCGGAAAAATGAATTACGAGGTTAATTGTGCTTCCTGCCACGGCAAAACAGCACGTGGTACGGATAAAGGTCCGACGTTTATCAGCAAGATTTATCATCCTGGCCACCATGGTGATGGCGCGTTTTACTTAGCAACAAGAAACGGAGTTCGCGCACACCATTGGCCGTTCGGTAATATGCCTCGTATACCTCAGGTCAGTGACCAACAGATCAAATTAATCATCAACTATGTACGGGCGATACAGAAAGCCAATGGTGTCTTCTGACGTGGCAACCGTTTAGCTGAGAAGCATTGTTCTCCGCTCCTCGTATTCGGCTTTATCGATTTCGCCTTTTGCGAAGCGCTCATTGTGGATCACCAAAGTGCCGCTCACTTCGCCTGACTTGCCGTCAGCACCGAGTGGTTTTGCGACGACAACCGCCGCAATAGTCAATAACCGAAAGGAAGATATAGCTAGTAGGAATGGCTACTACTGACTTGGAACGGATAAATTCCTGTGCAGTCTTCTAGGCGCAGCAATTGTTGTTCTCTTGAATTGGTGGACATGAAACGGTGCCGTATGAGCAATAGACGCAGCAATCACCGGGCTTCGGCTTCAGAACTTCGCCACACTCTTTGCAATCATAAAACCACTGACATGCGTTCGTCGGCATCGTTTCTCTTTCAGAATGTCCGCATTTGGGGCAAGTGATTTCAGAGGTTGCGGTTATCGTGACTTCATTCGCCGCCATAGTGCGTATCCTGTGATGATGAGAAAAATTGCTAAAATCGGCAGAAGCACGAAATCCAAGTATCCAACAATGGACGATAACCCGACGACACCCAGAAGAATCACGAGCGCAGGCGTGAAGCAGCAGATCGCCGCTACAATTGTGCCGATAATGCCTGTTAAGAGTAATTTGTCCTTCATAGCCCTTCGCCCTCACATACATCAATTTATTAGTCACGTTTCGCTTCCCAGCCGCCGTCTATTGAGTTCATGGAGAGATGATGCATCCTGTAGTAACTACAGTATCAAGGGGAAACTGCATGAACTCGATTGGGGTTGCCGCAGAGCGTAGCGGTGTAGGCATAGAAGCAATCCGCTACTATGAACGCGAAGGCGTCGTTCCGGCTGCTGACAGGCAAGCAAACGGTAGGCGGGTTTATGACGATGCGGCGATTACGCGCCTTAGATTTGTCCGGCGGTGTCGAGACCTGGGTTTCTCGATTAATCAGGTGAAGACATTGCTGTCTTTGTCGCTGTCGCAGAAGCAGAATTGCGAAGACGTCAGCCGGATCGGTCACAACCATCTCGATGAAGTACGACGCAAGATAACCGACCTTCAAATGCTTGAAGGTGCGCTGATCGAGTTACTCACAAATTGCGAATGCGGAGACGCTCGGTGCCCCTTACTCGTACGCCTATTTGAAGACTAGGTTGCCAAGAACAAACTGTCGGCTTTGGGCCATCAACGGACCTCGGCGCTCCTGCCTAATAAT
>DGNZ01000376.1 GCA_002389175.1 Rhodospirillaceae bacterium UBA4479
AACCGTGCCGCTGCTCTGGCTGAGTGGCGTCAATTATTGAGCGCATAGATTTTGATTGCCTCTTCAATCTGATGCTTGCAATCATTAGTCTGACAGCACCAAAGAGAGTGATTTGGATCATGGTTGACCGCTTAGGCTTATTGAATATTTCGATCATCCATGATGACTTGGATAGTGCCTTTCTAGCCAATGCCCTTAGGCAAATGACAACAAGATCGGGCGCGCTGATCGTGGCCGATGATGCAGAGTTTCTGCCTCAACTGGAAGGCCAGACCCGACTGGATTTTGGACAGGCGAAATTGGATAGCGTGCCGATCAATTTGGCAGGTGTTACTCAAAACGTACTGGATGCAGCCCGCACGCAGGGCTCTCGATGCATCATCGTCGATATGCGTTGGGGTTTGGGGACTGTGGCAGCTGCTGCTAATTTTGAACGCTGGGGCGGACTTTGTGACACCGTCGTGGCCGAGGCGCAGGTGCCCTTCATTTCGGTCTATGCGCGCAGCTTGATGATTGAGGATCAACTGATGGCCGCCGTGCGTGGGCACAGCCATTTTCTTGCGCCATCTGGGCTTTACGACAATCCGTTCTGGCTACCGCCTGCCTATCAAACTGGAGCCACAATTTCGCAACAAATCGGGTTCGTTTTGGGCCGCTTGGTACCTGATTATGAAGGTATCATCGAGCAAGACGACGGTGAGGCATCAGGCGCAAACCCGCAGTGGATCACGGTGCCACGTCGCCTGCGCCCGCGTGTGGGCGAGGATGAAATATGGAAGATCAGGTGTTTTGGGCGATTGCGGGTCTATTTGTCGGACGGCAGTCAAATCAAATGGGATCTAAAGGGCAGCGCGCCAAAGAAGATCAAAACACTGTTCGCGTATTTGTTGCAACGAGGCGAGAAGGGCGCGTCGACCGAAACCTTGGCGGAGCTTTTATGGTCTGACGAACCCGATGAAACCAAAAAACGCAATCGCCTACATCACGCGGTTGCGATGCTACGCAAAACACTAGGCAAACCCGCATATTTAAGGCGCAACGGTGACTACTATACACTTGTCCCGCCTGAAGCGACGTGGATTGATCTTGCCGCCTTTGAGCAGCTTTGCAATCGCGCCAAGGCGCTGGCGAAGGCCGGTAAGTTCGACGAAGCGACGTCTTTGCTAGATGCGGCCGACAGGTTGTATTCGGGCGAACTATTTGAGGATTTGCCGCCTATCTATTTCGAGAACGAGCAGGATAACTGGGTCATGCCCAAACGGATTTGGTTCAAGGACATGGCGCTCAAGGTGCTTCGCGACAAGGCCATGATAATGCGCCAGCAAGGGCGTTTTCGTGATGCACTCACCAGTTGTCAGAAGGCGCTGCAAATGGACTCGGTTTGTGAAATCGCGCATGCTGAGGTGATGCAGATTTTTCATGCCCAAGGGCGCGGCGACGCGATAAAGCGGCAACACCGACAATTCCTGAATGCGATGGAGACGATGGATCTACAGCCTGAGACAGAGATGTTAGAAAAGCTGCAGTTGGACCTGATGAAATCCCTTTCTTAACAGAATTCGTTTTCCCAAAGAAAAACCAAAGCGAAGGTGTTAGCCTGGTTCTCAACACGACTTGAATGTCAGGGAGGACATGCGATGAGCGTTCAGACACAGCACCATACCGCAGACTACGATATCTTTGACCTCAGTGCGCCCCACGCCAAATGGAGGCAACTTCGCGAAGATCAGCCTGTGTTTCAGGACCCGGAAACGGGCTATTGGATCGTGACGCGGCACGCTGACGTCAAAGCGGTGTTTGATGATTGGAACACGTTTTCGTCCGACAACGCGCAGGCACCGATGCGCCCGATGTGTGATGCCGGTAAGCAGATCATGAAGGATGGTGGGTTCACTGTTTACTCGGGCTTGTCCGCACGTGTTCCCCCTGAACACACCCGCATCCGTAAAATTGCGCAGTCCGCGTTTGGCCCGCGCCGTTTCAAGGCCATTCAGCCGAAGATCGAAATCATCGTTGATCGCTACTTAGCTAAAATTGCTGCAATGGGGGAGTGCGACTTTTTCCGCGAGGTTGCGTATGATGTGCCTGCCTTGGTTCTATTTGCGCTGATGGGAATCCCTGACGAGGATGTCCCAAAGGTGAAGGACTGGGCAACTAGCCGCGCGGTTCTGACATGGGGCAACCTTACGGACGAAGAACAGTTGCCGCTGGCGCAAAAGATGGTCGAATACTGGGCCTACTGCCGTGGCTTAGTCGCTGCGCGCAAAGAAATGTCGGGCGATGATTTCCCGACCGACATGGTTCAGGCGCAGGCGGCAGGCGCTGACATCACAGACGATGAAATCGCGGGCGTGATGTATTCGGTGCTGTTTGCAGGTCATGAGACGACGACAACGTTGATGGCCAACGCCGTGATCACGCTCATGTCCAACCGTGATGCGTGGGATGCGATTTGTGCAAACCCAAGCCTGATTCCGGCAGCAACGGAAGAAATTCTGCGGTTTGAACCGTCTATCGTTTCTTGGCGTAGACGTGCCAAGGTGGATGCCGAAATTGGGGGCGTTACCATCCCAGAAGGGTCAAATATCCTGATGATCATGGGTGCCGGTAATCGCGACACGGCTGTTTTTGAAGACCCTGAAACCTTTGATATTCATCGCAAGAATGCGCGAAACCATCTTAGCTTCGGCTACGGCATTCACTTTTGTATCGGCTTTCAGCTGGCAAAAATGGAATTCGGGATCATGCTGCGCGAACTGACGACACGGTTCCCGAAAATGAAGATGAAGCCGGGACAAGATATTGAATATTTAACCAATATTTCGTTTCGCGTCCCTAATCAGGTGTTGGTGGATCTTGGGCTGGAGACACAGAAATGAGTGCGTTCACACTGCCCTTTAACCGCATTGGCACGGCCGATCATGCGCGCGTTGGCGGTAAATGCGCCAGCTTGGGCGAAATGACCCAAGCCGGTGTCGCTGTTCCCTCTGGATTTGCGGTTACGACCGATGCGTATCTTGCCATGCTTGAAGGCACCGGCCTACGCGGTGAAATCGAAGCGCAGTTGGAACATACGGATTTCTCGGATGTGGCATCGTTAGAACGCTCTGCGCAGGCCATTCAAATTCGGTTTCGCTCGCACAACCTGCCCGCAGAAGTCGATGCCGCCATTCGATCAGATTACGCTGCGATGGGGGATGATTTTCCCGTTGCCGTACGCTCGTCCGCCACGGCGGAGGATTTGCCGGATGCGTCTTTCGCGGGTCAGCAAGACAGCTATCTTTGGGTTGTCGGTGCCGACGCCGTGATTGCCCACGTGCGTGATTGCTGGGCATCTCTGTTTACGGCGCGCGCCATGAATTACCGCGAAGATCACAAACTCGGCCAGATCGATGTGCTGATGAGCGTTGCCGTCCAGAAAATGGTAAACGCACAAACTGCGGGTGTCGCGATGACGATTGATCCGCTGAATGGGGATCGCACGCGGATTGTGATTGATGCCTCTTATGGGCTCGGTGAACTTGTGGTGTCGGGGATTGTGACGCCTGACAACTTCACCGTTGAAAAGATTCTGATGGAAATCATTGATCGCAAGATTTCCGACAAGCATGTCGAGTTGATCCCTGACGTTGCCGCCGCCACAACGGTTGAACGCGAAGTGGATGCAGAGCGGCGTACTGCGCAGTGTCTGACCGATGCGCAGGTAATTGCCGTTGCTAAACTTGCCAAGTTACTAGAGCGGCAAAACAAGTGCCCCCAAGATGTGGAATGGGCCTTTGATGCTGATCTGCCCGATGGCGAAGACCTTGTAGCCCTGCAAAGCCGACCCGAAACCGTTTGGTCGCAAAAAGTGGCAGAGACCCCAAAAGCCGGCTTTGCAACTGGCATGATGGGTATGGTCGGGGCGCTGAATAACCCTGTCGGATCGAAGAAATAACACGACGAAAACATCTCTAGGAGGAGAACGAAAATGGATGCGAAAACACCAATGTTTCCAAGCGCCTATGACCTGAAAGCACCTGCCGGTGCCGAAGGCTGGGAAGAGCTTTACCCGTATTATCTGAAATTCCAGCCGAGCCTGCGTGAGAAGGAGGATCAGAAGTTCTGGTTCTGCGACAGCCAGCACTGGCCAAATCCGTTCAAGCCATTCGATACGATGACGGTGGAATTTGCGGTGAAATGTCTGGGGCAGTATAACACGCGCCACTATTTGGTACCGCCAGCAAATGGCGTCGATTACCGCATTCACAATGGCTACGTGTATATGTCCCCGATTGGCGTGGACCCCGAATTGATCGGTGATCGTGTTCCACAGTTTATGGAACGCGCCGGCCACTATTTCCAAAACTGGCCGACCTTGCTCGAGACCTGGCATAAAAAGGTCAAAGCCAACATCGACGAAATGGAAGCGATCGAATTCGAAAAACTTCCCGATGTGGTTCCGTTGGAGTGGGTCAAAGACGGAGTTGGCCTCGATAACACCACGGCTTTGACCGAAAACTATGACCGTATGATCCAGTTGATCTACCGGACATGGCAGTACCACTTTGAATTCCTGAATCTCGGCTATGCGGCCTACCTCGACTTCTTTGGCTTCATGAAAGAACAGTTCCCGACCATCCCCGATCAAGCGATTGCCAAGATGGTACAAGGTCACGACAGTGATTTGTTTCGCCCCGATGACGAATTGAAAAAGTTAGCCCGCTTAGCCGTTGAACTGGGTGTCGCGGATGCTCTGAAATCCGGTTCCGTTGACGAGGCGTTGGCCGTTGTCGGCGCACAGGAAAATGGTGCGAAATGGGTTGCTGCGTGGGAAGAGGCCAAGGATCCTTGGTTCAATTACACCACTGGCAACGGTTTCTATTCGACAGACAAATACTGGAATGAAAATCTCGATATCCCGCTTGGCTATTTGCGTGACTATATCGTTCGTGTTCAAGCTGGCGAGACGATAGAGCGCCCGATGGATGCACTGCGCTCTGAGCGTGACCGTATCACATCCGAGTATCAAGAAATGATGACGCCGGAAGCCGCTGAGGCCTTTCAGGGTAAGCTCGGTCTGGCGCGCGTGGTTTATCCTTATGTCGAAGATCACAACTTCTACATCGAACATTGGTCGATGGGCGTGTTCTGGAAAAAGATGCGGTCCTTGTCCAAAATGTTGCACGAAGAAGGGTTCTGGCCAACCGAAGACGGTATGTTCTACCTCAACCGCAACGAAGTGCGCGATGTGATCTTTGATTACGGAAATGCGTGGGCGACAGGTGGTGATTGGGCCGGACCAACCCATTGGCCACAGGAAATTGACCGTCGTCGTGGAATCATCGACGCTCTCGCGACCCAAGCACCGCAACCTGCGCTGAATAATCCGCCAGAGGTCATCACTGAACCGTTCACCATTATGCTCTGGGGGATCACATCGGATTCTATTAAGAACTGGACGGGTGGAGACGATGACAGCAGTGATCTTAACGGCATGGCCGCAAGCCCCGGTGCTGTCGAAGGTTTGGCTCGGGTGATCCGCAGTCCTGATCTGTTGAGTGAAATCCAGCAAGGCGAAATCCTTGTGGCACCCGTAACAGCCCCAAGTTGGGCCCCCGTGTTCGGCAAAATCCAAGCCACTGTCACGGACATCGGCGGCATGATGAGCCATGCGGCAATCGTGTGCCGCGAGTATGGACTGCCTGCTGTGACAGGGACAGGTACCGCTAGTTCCAAGATCAAAACGGGTGATCGCATTCGTGTGGATGGCAACACAGGCAAAGTTACGATCCTGAGCTAGCGAACTGCTTTGATTGATGCTTCTGCAGGACGCGCAGCTGCGCGTCCTGCACCAATCCGGAGATAACTATGCTTGATAAACCCCTAGATCTTGCACGCTATGATCCCGTTTGGCGACAAGCGGAACCCTACATGCGTGCGCGTAAAAACGATGTGCATATTCCGATGTCGTTTGGATGGGCTGTCCGGTTGTTGGACGATTACCCTGAGGCTGATAAAGACATTTGCCTGCTGGCAATTCTTCTGCATGACATCGGTTGGTACTCGATCGACATCGAAGACATTACCGAAAAAGGGTTTTCCGGCCCCAATATGTTGCAATCGGACGTGCGATATCTGCACGAAACCGAGGGGGTTCGGATGGGAATAGACGTGCTAAAAGCCACCGGTTGGAACACTGATACAATCGCGCAAGTTTGCGAGATTATCGACGGGCATGACACGCGGCCAGATCCTCGCCACCTAAATGATCGGATTGTACGCGATGCGGATAAACTATGGCGCTTTGACGTCACCGGGATCGCGGTAGCCTGCGATTGGTTCAAGCTGACGCCGCGCGCCTATGCCGACCGGTTGGAAATCCAAAAAGACGAACTGGAAACCGAAGCTGGACGCAAATACGCCACACAAACCCTTATCGCATCACGTAAAGCGTTGATGCTTCACGTAATTTAAGGAACACAATATGGATATGTTCATCGATGGGGCTTGGCGTCCTGCAATGGTGGGTGCGCGTCAGAACGTCACCGCGCCTGCCACAGGTGAGGTATTCGACACTGTTCCTGCAGGCGATGCCACGGATGCGGATATCGCAATTCAGGCCGCCGCGCTGGCGTTTGAAAGCTGGAAGCACGTCCCGATGGTCGAACGTGTCCGTATTCAGAAAGCCTGCGCGCAAGCCATGCGTGACAATGCTGAGTTGGTTGGTACGACCCTGAACAAGGAACTTGGTCGTCCTTTGCTTGCTTGTGTGGCTGAAATTACGCGCTCTGCTGATCTGCTGGATGTCTATGCAGAGGAAGGTTTGCGTCTGACTGCAACCATGTCGCTGGCCTCTGGCCCGGGTGAAAAAACCGTTGTGACTCGTGATCCGTTGGGCGTTGTGGTTGCAATTACACCCTTCAATTATCCAGTGACACTGTTGATGTTCAAGTTGGGCGCGGCCGTTATTGCAGGCTGTACGATGGTAGCGAAACCTGCTGAAGATACGCCGCTGTCTACGCTGATGCTGGCCGAGATTTTCCACAAGGCCGGTCTGCCTGCGGGCGTGTTTAACGTCGTAACGGGTCGGGGGCGGGGCATTGGCGCTGCGATGATCGAACACCCCGTTCCGCGCAAGATAGCCTTCACCGGTGGCACAGCTGCGGGTAAAGCGATTGCAGCGGCGGCAACAGGTACGATGAAACGCGTCACGCTCGAACTTGGCGGGCAAAGTGCCGCCATTGTCTGCGCCGATGCCGATCTGGAAAAGGCCACTACTGCGATTGTGCGGCATGGTTTCGCGAATTCGGGGCAGTTTTGCTACCGCGTGAACCGCGTCTACGTCGAACGCCCTGTCTATAAGGATTTTCTGGCGCGTCTGACCGACAAGGCAGCAAAGTTGACACTCGCCCCCGCTGGCGGCAACGGTGATCTCGGGCCGCTGGTCAACGAAAAAATCTATTCAAACAGTGAAGTGCAGGTCGCCGATGCCCGCGAAAAGGGCGCTAAGATTGTGCTGGGCGGTGATCGCAAAACTGGCGCAGGATTTGATGACGGTTTCTATTTTCCGCCGACGATCATTGCGGACACAACCCACGATATGCTGGTTTTGACCGAAGAAACATTTGGCCCTGTTCTCGGTATTTGCGTTGTGGATGATGCGTTTGAGGCGCTTCGGCTTGCCAACGACAACCGTTACGGTCTTGCCGGTTTCGTCTTTGCCGGTGACCTTGCTAAAGGTCTGACGCTCTGTGAGGGGATGGAGGTTGGATCGGTCTGGTTGAACGACATCCATCGCTCGTCCCATTACGTCCCATTCGGCGGCATGAAGGAAAGCGGCGTGGGGCGCGAAAAGGGGCGTTACGGTGTTGAGAGCTATCTGGAATATAAGACCATGTATCTCAGCTATGAGGTGCCAAAGTGACAGCGGACACACTTCTGACGCGGGATATTCCGTTGTGGAAAGATGCCAAGACGTTTCTTGATGTGCGTTCCAACGATGTGCATACGCTGATTTCTTATCGTTTGGCGCGCGCTTTGTTGGCCGAAGACGTGCGCGTCGATGAAACCACCGTGCTGCCCGCGATTTTGCTGCATGACGTTGGCTGGAAACGCATTGATCCGGCCCTGCTGAGAGATGCCGTGGGGCCCAATGCGACGCGTCCTGATCTAGTACGCGAACACGAGGTACATGGCGTGCAAATCGCTGGAGAAATCTTGCGCCGCCATAGGCCCGTAGGTGTCGATGTTGATGCGGTCCTTACGATTATCGAACGTCATGACACGCTGAAAGACGCGACTTCATCAGAAGACGCAGTGGTCAAAGACGCGGACAAGGCATGGCGTTTCTCACCGCATGGTGTTGCCACGATTAGCGGGTGGTTTGACTATGAAACCGATGAAACGCTGGCGATGCTGGAAGATTTCGTCATGCCGACCATGCTGACCGATGCAGGTCGGATTATGGCCCGGGCGATGCTTGCGGCAGGGCGCGCACACGCGCAGTCAGAACACTACTTGAAGGGAATTTAGGATGTCGGAACTTGGCCTGAAAGAAAAGCGTGTCCTTGTGACCGGTGCTGCAGGCGGCCTCGGCCGCGCGTTTGCCGAAGGGTTTGCACAAGCCGGCGCACGCGTCATTGCGGCTGATATGAACGAGGCAGGTGTCCAAGAAACGGCGCGCGCGATCAATGATGCTGGTGGTGATGCACATGCCGCAAGGGTTGATGTAACCGATGCACAACGCTGTCGTGCACTGGCCGACTTTGTCCAAGAAACTTTGGGCGGGCTGGACGTGCTCATCAATAACGCCGCGATCTATGCCGGGCTTGAGCGCAAATCGTTCACCGAGATTGAAGAAGATGTTTGGGACAAAGTCATGGCGGTCAATGTCAAAGGCGTGTGGCAAATGACGCGCGCAGTGACGCCTTTGATGAAAGGTGCGGGGGCAGGGGCGATTGTAAACGTTGCATCGGCCACTGTGTTTTCGGGCTCCCCACAGTGGATGCATTACGTCGCCTCAAAGGGTGCCGTCATAGCCATGACGCGCTCGCTTGCCCGCGAACTGGGCGACGACAATATTCGCGCCAATGTCATAGCGCCGGGGTTTACCCTTACTGAAGCCAGCCTTGATCTGATTGAAGACGCTGAAACATACGGCGTAACGCGCGGGGCGCTGAAACGCTCGGCTGACGCAAAAGATATGGTGGGCTCCGCGCTTTATTTGGCATCGGATCTTGCGGGTTTCGTGACTGGTCAAACCCTGATCGTGGATGGCGGTCGCCAATTTATTTGAGGCCCGGCGGGCACTTTCAGACAAACGAGCTTGAGACGGGCGGGCGTTTCGTAGCCCCTCCGTATGACAAAACGCTCCCCATTCAGGTACTTTAAAACGAGCCCTGAGATCATCTGCTTGGCTGTGATGCTTTATGTTCGGTTTCCGCTCTCACTTGCTAGCCTCTTATTTAGAGTTTTGTTTAGTCAAATGCGACATAGCCAGAAACGCGATGGATGGCTGTCAGCTTTGATTTTTTTACTCCATTCACGCAATACTACATAAACTCCGGTCGCAAAGATTATGGCTGAACCAAACCAAGTTGCCCTGTTTATGGCTCATAGCGAAAGAATATTTTGTACGCGAGCTGGGTAATCGGAGATGATCCCGTCGACGCCCATTTCTGCCATGCGTATGATATCGCTCACTGAGTTAACGGTCCATACATTCACTACCAGTCCCAATTCTTTCGCTTTGGCTAACTCACTTTCTGTTAGATC
>DGNZ01000180.1 GCA_002389175.1 Rhodospirillaceae bacterium UBA4479
ATGAACAATTCACGTAGTGCACACACGATTGTAATCGGTAACGAAAAGGGCGGAAGTGGTAAATCCACGACCGCCATACATATCGCTGTTGGTCTGATGACGATGGGCTACCGTGTCGCAACGATTGATGTCGATGGTCGCCAAGGCACACTCAGTCGCTACATCGCCAATCGTGACATGTTCAATAAGAAAATGACCCGAGATTATCCGACCCCGACGCATCATCGTGTTGAAAGTCATGCACCAACAGGGATGAACGATGCCGAGCTTGAGGCCGAGGCCAAACGCCTGGAGTTGATCATCGAAGCGGCAGGGCTTCACAGTGACGTCTTGATCATCGATACCCCTGGGGCTGCAAACCGGTTGTCGTTCTTGGCCCATACGTACGCAGATACACTGATCACGCCGCTAAACGACAGCTTTATCGATTTGGACGTGCTGGCCCATATGAACGGTCACAGCGCTGTTATCAAAGGCCCTAGCCATTACGCAGAATCCATATGGGATGCGAAGAAAGCCAAGGCTGAGCGTGATGGTGGCTCAATCGACTGGATTGTGATGCGTAACCGCTTATCCAATCTGGATTCATTCAATAAACGCGATATGGAAATGGCGATCCGGGAATTATCAAAGCGATTGGGTTTTCGGGTTGTAGCAGGGTTCTCGGAGCGGGTGATTTACCGAGAATTATTTTTGATCGGGCTGACTATTCTTGATCTCAAAGAAGCATCGGGCGGGGCACCTTTAAGTCGATCGCACATTGCTGCGCGTGAAGAAATCTTCACAATTCTCGAAAGCTTAAAGCTTCCACCCGTATCAGCTGATGTTGATCGAGCATCCGCATAAACTTCATTGCGGCTTTGGCCCTTTCAAATTGTCAGAAAAAGCCTATTTCAAGGATAATGGAGTAGGAAATGGCCGACGATCTTCCCGACAAGCGAAGCAAACCAAATGAAGTTGATGTGTTTCTGTCAAAAGTGGCGGTAGCACCACGAAATACGCCTTCTTCGAACGCAAAGGGGAAGCTTTTGTTTGCTATGGACGCCACGGCCAGTCGGCAACCCAGTTGGGACCGTGCGGCCCATATCCAGGGTGAAATGTTCCATGAAACGGCTAATCTGGGCGGATTGGATATTCAACTCGCGTTTTACCGTGGATTTGGTGAATTTCGGGTCAGCAAATGGACAGATAATGCCTCCAGCTTGCATCGTTTGATGACATCTGTTTTCTGCTTGGCTGGAGAGACCCAAATCAAGAAAGTCCTGCAGCATGCCGTTAACGAGGCCAAGGCAGACCGCTTGAATGCGCTGGTTTTCGTCGGTGACTGCCTCGAAGAAGATATTGATGCCGTCGGAAAGGTGGCAGGGGAACTGGGCTTGCTGGGCGTGCCCGCGTTCATGTTTCACGAGGGTAGCGATAGCATGGGTCGATATGCGTTCGAGCAAATCGCTAAACTGACACGAGGTGCGTGTCTAAGTTTTGATGGTCAGAGTGCTGAAACACTTAAGAAGCTTCTGGGGGCTGTCGCTGTTTATGCTTCTGGTGGGCGCAAAGCACTGGCTGATAAAGCGCAACGTGATGGCGGCGAGGTCCTTAAGCTCTCGCATCAAATAGACGGTAAAAACTGATGGCGCTTTTGCTGCTCGGTATAGCAGTCATGATTGGCCTGATACTGACCATGAATTGGTTTGTCTCGGCCAAACCCAAAACCATTATCAAAGTGCTGAAATGGTTATTGCCAGCATTTTTCGGCGTTATCATTATTTTCTTAGTTGTCTCTGGTCGATTTACTTGGGCGTTGTGGGCTCTGCCTGCACTGTTGCCCTGGATCATGCGTGCCAGAATGTTTGCCCGGACGGCTAAAAACTTCTCACGAATGACTGGTGGGAACGGGCAGACGGGGCAAGCCAGTAGCGTCACAAGCAAGTATTTGGACATGGAACTGGATCACGACTCCGGTGACATGATGGGGTATATCCGCGAAGGTCTCCATGCTGGGCGCAAGCTCAACAGGTTATCAGCCGAACAACTATCGGATTTGCATACGACATATCAGTCCGATGATATTGAATCAGCCCGATTGCTGGCGGCCTATCTTGATCGGACATATCCAGATTGGCGTGACGATAATAACGCTTTCGATGATCAAGATCAGCAACGCACATCTACATCAAACACGCAGATGGACCGCGCAGAAGCCTTACGTATCCTTGGTTTAGAGGATCCAGTAGAGAATTCAGAAATCAAAACAGCCTATCATCGATTGGTTGGTTCTTTGCATCCTGACCGCGGTGGATCAGCCTATTTGACCAGTAAAATCAACGAAGCACGCGACTTCCTTCTAAATTCCTGATTCGGATGAACTCAAACACAAAGTGACTGCAGGCCACGTGCTTGCAGCATCACAGTCCGTGTGGCAAAAACCAGCCATTCCATGACGCTACTTTTTTCATGGATATAGAACTCTAACCGCTCGAAGGGACTGCGGTATGCGCGTTGCGATGATTGGCACAGGATACGTTGGGCTTGTATCTGGTGCATGTTTCTCCGAGTTCGGTCATAACGTTGTTTGCGTCGATAAAGACGAAAGCAAAATCGCAGGCCTTCACCAGGGCCAGATGCCGATTTACGAGCCTGGTCTTGAAGATTTGGTGGAAAATAATGTTCGCGCGGAACGCTTGACCTTTACGACAGATCTCACAACTTCGGTCAAAGATTCTGATGTTATCTTTATTGCTGTTGGGACTCCTAGCCGACGGGGCGATGGCCATGCCGATCTTAGTTACGTTTATGCTGCGGCCAAAGAAATCGCCGATGCAATGGATGGATATACTGTCGTCGTAACGAAATCGACAGTTCCCGTCGGCACTGGCCGTGAAGTTGAAAAAATCATCCGTGAAACGCGGCCTGATGCAGAATTCGATGTGGTTTCGAACCCCGAATTCTTGAGAGAAGGCTCCGCGATTGAAGATTTCATGCGTCCTGATCGCGTTGTCATTGGAACCCATTCAGAGCGTGCACAAGAATTCATGCGTGTACTATATCGTCCGTTGTTCTTGATCGAGACACCGATAGTATTCACATCGCGACAAAGTTCTGAATTGATCAAGTATGCTGCGAATACATTCCTCGCGGCCAAAATCACCTTCATTAACGAGATTGCTGATTTGTGTGAGAAGGTGGATGCAGATGTCCATGATGTCGCCAAAGGCATCGGTCTGGACGGCCGCATCGGGCGTAAGTTTTTGCATCCCGGACCTGGATATGGTGGATCGTGTTTCCCCAAGGATACTCGCGCCCTGGTTTCAACGGCACGTGATTCTGGCAGCCCGCTTCGTATCATCGAAACCGTTGTGGAATTGAACGAGCAACGTAAACAAAAGATGGCCGAGCGTATTATTTCTGCTGTGGGTGGTGATGCAACGGGTAAAACCATTGCGGTTCTCGGACTGACCTTTAAGCCAAATACAGATGATATGCGCGAAAGCCCAAGCCTGGATATCGTGCCTGCGTTGATCGCTGCTGGCGCCAAGGTGCGTGCCTTTGATCCAGAAGGTATGAAAGAGGCCAAACACATGCTCGAAGGTGTGGAGTGGTGTGAAGAAGAGTATGAAACTATGCCTGATGCTGATGCGCTGGTGATCATCACCGAATGGAACCAGTTCCGGGCACTGGACCTTGAGCGGGTTAAATCACTGATGATGTCGCCGGTCATGGTTGATCTTCGCAATGTGTACGAGCCTACCGAGATGTCTAATGCTGGTTTCCATTATTATTCGATTGGACGTAAAAGCGTGGGACCTACTGCGCAATGACAAAGCGCGAAGGTTTAGATCCATCTGTACTCCGTGCATATGACATCCGTGGTGTTGTCGGGGATACCTTAACCGAAGACGATATGACTGCCATTGGCCGTGCGTTTGCGTCTGAAATGGCAAACCGTGGGGCAAAAACAGTGGCTGTCGGCTACGACGGTCGTCTGACATCGCCAGCGATGGCCAGCGCATTGGTTGCAGGACTATACCAAAGTGGGGCATCCGTCATACAGACAGGGATGGGGCCATCACCGATGGCCTACTTTGCGTCATACAAACTTGGCACCGATGCGTGCTTGATGGTTACCGGGTCGCATAATCCGCCAGATTTCAATGGCTTGAAGATGACGCTGCAGGGCAAGGCGTTCTATGGTGATGATATTTTGGAACTTGGCGCTCGGGTCGCACGGCAAGATTATATTGATGCCGAAGGCGATATATCAGAGCAGGAAGTTTTTGATGCGTACGTAGACCGTATGCTCATTGATTATGAGGGGACGAAAGAACTCAGCGTAGCCTGGGACCCCGGCAACGGCGCTGCAGGTGACGTTACCAAGGCTGTTACGGCACGTTTACCCGGCCGACATGTCATGATCAACGAAACGATTGATGGAACCTTTCCAGCGCATCATCCAGACCCAACAGTTGAGAGCAACCTAGAACAGCTCAAAGACTTAGTTGCTCGCGAGAAATGTGACCTTGGGATTGCGTTTGATGGTGATGGTGATCGTATTGGCGTCATTGATGCACAAGGACGGGTTCTGTGGGGCGATCAGTTGCTGGTCCTGCTGGCTCGCGACGTCCTGGCTGACCAACCCGGCGCACCCATACTATGTGATGTCAAAGCCAGCCGTATGTTCTTTGAAGAGATCGAAAAACTTGGTGGCAAACCCGTCATGTGGAAAGTGGGGCACTCGCATATCAAAAGTAAGATGGTGGAATTAAATGCTCCGCTTGCCGGAGAGATGAGCGCGCATATCTTTTTCAAGCATCGTTATTACGGTTATGACGACGCAATGTATGCCGCTATTCGGCTTTTATCATTGTTGGCGAAATCGGATAAAAGTTTGGCTGAATATCGCGATGATCTACCACAAATGGTCAATACACCTGAAATCCGCATCGATTGTGCTGATGATCGCAAGTTTGATGTAATTGACGAACTTGTCACCCAATTGCGCAAAGATCCGGATGCTGATTTTTCGGATATGGACGGTGTGCGTGTTGAAACAGAACATGGTTGGTGGCTGCTTCGTGCATCGAATACACAACCTGCATTGGTCATCAGATGCGAGTCCGATACTCAGGATGGGCTAGATCACCTTAAAGATATCGTGCGGGGCACACTCAAGGCTCATGGGCTAGACCCAGCCGCATTCTAATAGATTCTAAAACGTTAGTTTAGAGTGGAAGCCAACTTTGGTTGGTAAGTCGTCCGCAATTCCATGCAATCGCGCAATACACGACATGAACGATAGGCTTCGCGTTTGGTGATGCCGACAATGCGTGCACGGTGTAAGACTTTACCACTTCGTTTCTTTAGAGGGACGATCTTTACCTGACCATGAGCCAGATACTGACTGGCTTTGCCGATAGCAGTTTTGGCGGCTGTCTGGGCCTGGTCTTTTCGAGAAAATGCGCCGACCTGTACAGCCCAACCTGTTTTTGACTTTGACGCCACGCTAGATTTCTTTTGAGGCGCAGAGGGGGCAGAGGCGATTTGCAATGTTGTGTTACCACCACCTAGCTTTGCAAAGCCCTTGTCCAACAACGTGATCATATGGGCATTACGATGCTTCGATGAGCGACCGCCAAAAACCACACCGATGATCCGGCGTCCATTTCGTGTGGCTGATGATACAAGATTGTAGCCAGCGGCACGGATGTATCCGGTCTTAAAACCGTCTGAACCCGGGTAGGACTTCAGAAGCTTGTTATGGGTTTTGTAGGTGCGGCCTTTCCATCGGAACGATTTGGTCGAGAAATAATGGTAATGCTGCGGGAAATCACGGAGGAGGGCGCGCGCCAACACAGACATATCGCGAGCCGTAGACATTTGTCCCCGGTGCGGAAGCCCAGAAGCATTCCGGAATGTGGTCTTCTTCATGCCTAAGGACCGTGCCTTGGCCGTCATTTTTAATCCAAAACTGCGTTCTTTCCCACTGATGTTCTCTGCAACCGTGGTCGCAACATCATTTGCGGATTTCACAGCAAGGGCTAGAATCGCTTGTTTTACTGTGATTGTTGAGCCGGGGGCCAAGCCGAGCTTGGATGCGGGTTGAGAGGCGGCACGACGAGAGACTTTCAACTTAGTGTTCAATGTCCAACGCTTATCTTCGAGACGTTCGAATATAAGATAGAGCGTCATCATCTTGGTAAGTGAAGCCGGATAATTACGCGTATCCTCATTCGTACCGTGCAACACTTCACCAGTATCAGCATCAATCACAAAGCTAGCGTATTTCGCATGTGCAGTGGAATTCACAGAGACAGAGAACGCTAAAATGGCGAATACAATACAAAATGCTCGGCTAAACGTAGTTACACGTGCCAAAAATGGTGATGTTACCGATGCGCAGTCGAGTGACATGAACAACCCCCAGGTAAGTAAGTCACCGTAGTCTTCGCTTTTATAACATGCCCAGTCAAAATAGCGAATGCCCGTGACCAATATTATTCACTTAAAACAAGTTCTTACGTGTGAAGGCATAACATTCCGTTAACTGCCATTAACTGCCACCTATAAGCTGAACAAGTAAGAGAGGGGTGGGGCATGTCTTGTCGGCAGATGTATTCATGTTGCATGTGCGAAATGATATGTCATTTAATCAAAATTACGGACATAAAACGCTGTTTTAATAGCAAAAAACGAAATTGATTAATGTTGCACTGCACAATATTTCATTGACAATCATGCTGCACTTGCTAAGGTATTGTTGAAATTAGACGCCGCTTTATTTGACGCCGTCAACAGGGTCCCCGTCGATAGATATCGACGCTGGCTCTCCCAGAACCCATTTGATTAGGACATTCTCTGATGACAACACAAACAAAAGCTACACCAGCTAAGAAAATAACTAAGACTGCTTCTGAGAAGCCTGTTGCTAAAGAATCTGTTGCGACTAAGCCAACAGTTGAAACAAAAGCACCTACGCCCAAGGCACAGCCAGTTGTTGAACCTACTAAATCATTGATCGATACTAACGCCAAAACGGCTACAAAATCCGTTGAAGCCAGCGCAAAAGTTGCGAAAAAAAGCGTCAAAAAAACAACTGATGCCAGCAAAGAGCAAATTGCCTCATCTGCTAAAGTGGGCGCCGAAACTTTCAAAAGCTACGAAGACATGATTGCGCTTTCTAAGGAAAACATCGAAGCGATTGTTCAATCTAACGGCATCTATAGCAAAGGGTTTCAGCAAATCAACGAAACGTTTTTGAAATTGGTTCAAGATAACGTTGCACAAACTGTTGATTACACTAAGAAAATTATGACCTGCACATCCATTGAAGACGCTGTTGCTCTTCAACAAGAACTTGCAACAGCTCAGTACTCCAAGGCTGTTGAAGAATCTCAGTTGTTGTCAGACATGACCGTTAAACTTGCGGAAAAAGCGTCTAAGCCTATTTCAGATCGTGTGAATGTCACGATTGAGACGCTCACGAAACCGATCGCTGCCTAACTTTCCATCCCCCCGTTTTTGGAAACGGGTAGATGATCGGGCGCCCAGTGGGATCCTCCCCCCGCTGGGCGCTTTTTTTATTCGCGCAACCACATTAACCATACCAATAGTATTTTTATATCAAGGCCTTGATGCTCTTTCCCCACGGCTTATCTTCTATCTATAATGTTAATCAAAGTTGTGAGTAAGGTAGTTTCGATACGCTTAATGGCCGATCCTAAAAACCCAGTTGGTCCGCCCCATATCGATGGTGATGAGGACATCGGCGTCGTTCTTAAGCCGCGCGAGCGCACCAAGCGTCCAGCCATGTACAAAGTGCTGATGCTGAATGACGACTACACACCGATGGAATTTGTCATCCACGTGCTAGAGCGCTTTTTCAATCGCACTCAACAAGACGCAACTCAGATCATGCTGCATGTCCACCAACGTGGGGTCGGCGTATGTGGTGTTTACACTTATGAGGTTGCTGAAACCAAAGTTGCACAAACAATGGACCTTGCACGGCAACATCAACATCCGTTGCAATGCACTATTGAAAAAGACGGAGATGGTGACGAAAGTTGATAAACATGTCACCATTTCATGTGCCCAGTCGCAGTTATATCGGCTGAACCAGAAAGGACGGCGCGAATAATGTTATCAAGGAATCTCGAGCAGACACTACATCGTGCTTTAGGCTTGGCAGCCGAACGTCAGCATGAGTACGCGACGTTAGAGCATCTTCTACTATCTTTGACCGAAGATCAGGATGCGATTGCCGTTTTAAAGGCATGTGGTGTCGACCTCGAACAATTGGCAATGGATATCACCAGCTTCGTTGATGGCGAGCTCGACGATATTCGTACGGACCAATCGTCCGAGCCGAAACCGACAGCTGGGTTCCAGCGTGTCGTGCAGCGCGCCGTGATCCATGTACAATCCTCTGGCCGTGAAGAAGTGACGGGTGCCAATGTGTTGGTGGCCTTGTTCTCTGAGCGGGAATCGCACGCCGTGTTCTTCCTTCAAATGCACGAAATGTCGCGCCTTGATGCCGTCAATTATATCTCTCATGGGATCGCTAAAGTTCCAGGGTTCTCCGAAGACAGAACCGTAGAAGGCACGGATGAAGACGCCGACGGCGAAGGCGTGGTCCAAAAAGGATCAGAAGCGCTCGAAGCGTATTGTGTCGATCTGAATAAAAAAGCTGCGGATGGACGAATTGATCCGTTGATTGGTCGCGAAAAAGAAGTAGACCGGACCGTTCAAATTCTGTGCCGTCGCAACAAGAACAATCCACTCTATGTCGGAGATCCTGGTGTAGGTAAAACGGCTATCGCAGAAGGTTTGGCTAAGCGAATCGTTGATGGCGAAGTGCCAGATGTCCTCAAAGAAGCGACGATCTACTCATTGGATATGGGTGCTTTGTTGGCAGGCACACGTTACCGCGGTGATTTTGAAGAGCGCCTTAAGAATGTGATGACAGAACTGGAGAACACCGAACACGGAATTCTGTTCATCGATGAAATCCATACGGTGATTGGGGCTGGTGCAACGTCCGGCGGCTCAATGGATGCATCGAACATCCTGAAACCTGCGTTGCAGGGTGGGGGCCTTCGTTGCATGGGGTCGACGACCTACAAGGAATACCGCAGCTATTTTGAAAAAGATCGTGCACTCGTGCGTCGGTTCCAAAAAATCGATGTGTACGAGCCGTCAATTGACGACACAATCAAGATTCTAAAAGGGCTAAAGCCTTACTTCGAGGAACATCACAACGTTCGTTACACGGCCGAAGCTATCAAAACCGCTGTCGAACTGTCGTCTCGTTATATCAACGATCGCAAATTGCCAGATAAGGCGATCGATGTGATTGATGAAGTTGGCGCATCACGGATGTTGTTGCCCGCAAGCAAACGCAAAAAGACTGTGTCAGCCAAGGACGTCGAAGCTGTCGTTGCGATGATTGCACGCATCCCACCAAAGAGTGTTTCAAGTGACGACCGTGCAGCGCTTAAGACGCTTGAACGTGACCTTAAAACCGTCGTGTTCGGACAAGATGACGCGATTGATCAATTATCAAGCGCCATCAAACTGGCACGTGCAGGACTTCGCGAACCACAAAAACCAATTGGATCGTATTTGTTCTCTGGCCCGACCGGAGTTGGCAAAACCGAGGTTGCGCGCCAATTGGCGATGACCTTGGGTGTTGAACTGGTTCGGTTCGATATGTCTGAATATATGGAACGCCATTCTGTTTCGCGCTTGATCGGTGCGCCACCAGGATATGTGGGGTTCGATCAGGGTGGCTTGTTGACTGATGCTGTTGATCAGAATCCACATGTTGTTCTGTTGCTCGATGAAATTGAAAAAGCGCACCCAGACCTGTTCAACATACTTTTGCAGGTCATGGATCACGGTAAGCTGACCGACCATAACGGCAAAGATGTTGATTTCCGGAACGTCATTTTGATTATGACCACGAATGCAGGTGCCGCTGATATGGCCAAACCAGCCATTGGTTTTGAACGTGAAGCGCGTATCGGTGAGGACAAAGAAGCGATTGAACGGATGTTCACGCCTGAATTCCGAAACCGCTTGGACTCAATCATCGGCTTCTTGCCACTCACTCAAGAAGTTGTCTCGAAGGTTGTAGATAAGTTTATCATGGAACTCGAAGCACAGTTGGATGATCGCAACGTAATGATCGAACTAACTGACGAAGCGCGGGCCTGGTTAGCCGAGAAAGGCTACGACAAATTATATGGTGCGCGTCCATTATCGCGCGTTATCCAAGAACACATCAAAAAAGCACTCGCCGAAGAACTACTGTTCGGTAAGTTGTCGAAGGGTGGTTTGGTCATGGTGGATATTGAAGACGGCGCGCCTGTCTTTACATATCCAAAACCAAAAGACGACGGCCCCAAAGGCAATAAGGGTAAAAAGCCAGCCTACGTCGAGTAGGCTGGCCGTTCCCTTTAAACCTCTGCAGTGTATGGCGGGGCAGGGAAATACTCGATTCCCTTTTGTGTGAATCGGGCAAAGTCACTGCCATATAGCTCACCAACCAACCATAATGCCATATCGATTCCGGCAGAGACACCAGCCGATGTCACAATATTGCCGTCGCGGACAAAGCGCACATCGTCCAACACCTCAACGTTACCTGCATTCCTGAGCAACTCAATAGACCCCCAATGCGTCGTCGCACGTTTACCTTCTAAATAACCCGCACGGTGCAATAACAATGCCCCCGTACATACGCTCGTTACCCATTTGCAATCCGGAGCTGTCTTTTTGATCCAATCGATTTCAGGGCCACCGTCTTTGAATATCGGGCGAGTGCCCATACCACCAGGGACCAGAATAATATCGAGCGGTGGGTGATCATTGATGGTGTGATCCGTGATAATCGTTAGCCCCTTGGCACATGTAATTTCGCGCCCTGCAGAACCAATGGTCATGACGTTCATATCAGCTTTTTCTTGTTTCGATGCCCAGGACAAAACTTCCCACGGGCCAAGCGCATCAAGCTCTTCTAAGTTTGGGAACGCGAGAATGCCAACTTGAAGTGTCATTGTGATCTCCTTTTTATTTAAAATGTTGAACTGAAACGTTGTCTGTAATCGTCTGGACTAATGCCTATACGGCGATGAAACGTGCGGCGCATCCGCTCCTCGTCACCGAAACCGCATTGGGCGGCGATCGCCTTAATTTGCATCGGGCTTTCTTCTAGCAAACGTTTTGCCGCATCGACACGGCTTTCGGCCACAAATCGAGAAGGGGTAATGCCTGTAGTTTCTTTGAAGTGGCGATAAAAAGAACGCGGGCTCATGGTCGCACGTTCCGCAAGGTTTTCGACGGTATGATGATCAGCCAAGTTCTTTAAAATCCAAAGCTGAACATCTTTTAGATTTCCGTCTGGTGCCATTTGCACACGTAGGTGTTCGCTAAACTGCGATTGAGTCCCAGGACGCTTCAGGAACATGACCATTTCCTTGGCCACCTCAGTTGCAAAAGAGCGTCCGAGATCTTCTTCGATAAGGGCTAGCGTAAGATCCATACCAGCCGTTATGCCTGCAGATGTATACACATTGTCATCGCGAACAAAGATGGGGTCTGGATCAACGATGACTTCAGGGAATCGCCGAGCTAAATTATCACAATGCGCCCAATGCGAGACCGCGCGTTTTCCATTCAAGATGCCAGAGGCGGCCAACACAAATGCACCAGTGCACACTGAAACAACACGTCGTGCATTGATAGCAAGATTTGCGACTGCGTTGACTGCAGATGCATCATTCGACATGGCTCGGCTACCGACACCACCAGCACAAATAAGGGTATCAATACCGTCAGATGCCAGGTCAATGGCCTTGGTCGCATACAATGATGGACCTGCCGATGTTGCGATGGGGCCAATAGCACTACCGATAAAGTGAATACGATAGGGAAGTACATTCACACCACGTTGCTTTGCTAATTCATTTGCAGCACCGAACACACCTGCAGGGCCCGTAGCATCAATGATGTTGCATCCACCAAAGATGATGATGCCAATGGATTTGGTTTCAGAAAGCTTTAACATGCAGATAGTGTGTTCGATCTCTTAGATTGGCACAATG
>DGNZ01000295.1 GCA_002389175.1 Rhodospirillaceae bacterium UBA4479
TGCGTTATGAATATCTGGTCGGCGCAACGTCACCGTCGCGACGCCGCGTCCAGAAATTTCAGTGATCAATGGTGCGGTTGTCATCTTTGCCATCAATTTATCCTCATCGAGTTCATTACATCCTAAAGACGCCGAACGTCGTTTTTTCTATCGGCGCATTCAGCGATGCGGATAGCCCTAACCCCAAGACCATCCGTGTTTGCGTTGGATCAATGATACCGTCATCCCACAGCCTTGCACTCGAATAATATGGATGGCCCTGGTGTTCGTACTGCGCACGGATGGGATCCTTGAACGCTTCTTCGTCTTTTTTGCTCCATTTTTTACCGCGCCCTTCGATGCCATCACGGCGCACGGTGGCCAAAACACTGGCCGCCTGTTCGCCCCCCATCACGGATATCCGCGCGTTCGGCCACATCCACAAAAACCGCGGCGAATAGGAACGTCCACACATGGAATAATTGCCGGCACCAAAGCTGCCACCGATGACGACGGTGAACTTAGGCACGTTGGCGCACGCAACGGCGGTGACCATTTTGGCACCGTCTTTGGCGATACCGCCCTGTTCGTATTTTTTGCCGACCATGAAGCCCGAAATATTTTGTAGGAAAACAAGTGGGATACCACGTTGTGCGCACAACTCGATAAAGTGCGCGCCCTTTTGCGCACTCTCGGAAAACAAGATTCCGTTGTTGGCGATGATGCCTACGGGATAGCCATGAATGTGCGCGAACCCGGTGACCAGGGTTTCGCCGTACAGGCGTTTGAACTCGTCGAACTCTGAGCCATCGACAATACGTGCGATGATCTCGCGGACGTTAAACGGTTTTCGCAAATCAACGGGAGCGATCCCTGCCAATTCGGATGGGTCATATTTCGGATCAACAGGGGGACGCGTGGTTATCGAAAGTGTTTTCTTACGATTAAGATTTCTGACCGCGCGACGCGCCAATTGCAGCGCATGTAAATCATCTCGCGCCATGTGATCGGTCACACCAGAAATGCGCGAATGCACATCGGCTCCGCCCAAGTCTTCGGCGGTGACCACCTCACCCGTCGCAGCCTTCACCAACGGCGGACCACCCAAAAAGATCGTGCCTTGGCCTTCGACGATGATGCTCTCGTCACACATCGCGGGCACATACGCACCACCTGCCGTGCACGATCCCATGACGACAGCAATTTGCGGGATGCCCTTTGCCGACATGTTTGCCTGATTGAAAAAGATACGCCCGAAATGATCGCGGTCCGGGAACACGTCATCCTGGCGTGGCAGGAATGCCCCACCGCTATCAACCAGGTACACGCACGTCAGATTGTTTTCCTGTGCGATTTCCTGGGCGCGTAGATGTTTCTTTACGGTGATTGGATAGTACGTGCCGCCCTTAACCGTTGCATCGTTGGCGACGATGACGCACTCCGTTCCCTCTATCGGGCCGATACCCGTGATGATGCCGCCTGCGGGGACGGAATCTTCATAAAGCTCATACCCTGCGAACTGCGAGAATTCCAAAAACGGCGCACCGGGATCGATGAGGTTTCGCACACGCTCACGGGCAGGCAATTTGCCCCGGGCTTCGTGCTTGGCGCGGGCTTCTTCGCCACCGCCCATCTTGATGTTCGCCAGCTTGTCACCCAGATCATCCATCAATGCGGTGACGGCATCCGCATTTTCTTTGAATGCAGTGCCGTTAACATCGATATCGGATTTAAGATGGCTCATACGAAATCCCCAATGATGGCTTAGTCTTCTTTTTTCTCTTTCTGGGCAACAGGCCCCCCGGCATCTTTCCAGGCTTGCAGGCCATCGGCGAATTGTATGACGTTGGTCATACCCATGTCTTTGAGGGTCTTCGCTGTCAACGCCGAGCGCCATGCCTTTGCGCAATACAGAACGTACGTTTTATCGTCGTGACCAAATTGCTCTTTGAAATACGGACTATCGGGATCGACCCAAAATTCGATCATCCCGCGCGGCGCATGATAGGCCCCTGGAATCATACCGTCGCGTTCAAGCTCACGTACGTCACGCACATCGACAAAAATCAAATCGTCCGAGCCATGTTGCGCAATCGCATCTTCTAGCGAAATCGTTTCGATTTCGGCTTCGGCCTCGGCGACGAGGTCTTTAATACCCTTTTTGAGTTTCATGTTTTTTCCTATTACCAACCACCAGCACGAAGCCAGCGTTTCACCATCCACAATCGATCCGCACCCCAAAAACCTTCGCCATCAACGATGACAAACGGCGAACCAAAAACGCCCTTCTCGACCGCGGCTTCGGTTTCATCTTTGACGCGCGCTTTATAAACATCGTCATTGGTTGCAGCGATGGCATCATCTGCTGAAAAACCATGACGTGATGCGATCTCGCCAATTTGTTCACGTGAAGAAATATCGATGCCTTTTCCGAAAAACGTCGTGAAGCAATCCCAGCCAAACGCCTTGGCCTTGGCATGGTCTTGATCCCACGCCCAATAGAACACGCGCGCCGCAGCCAACGTGGCAATCGGGAAGTTTTCCGGCATCGACCACGGCAGTTCTTGGAACCGCGCCAAGCGGTCCCAATCAGCGCGGCAATAATCGCCTTTCAACGGATACTTCACCAACGGCAGCCCACTCGTCACCTTCATGGCGGCGCCCAACATCATCGGTTTCCAGTCAACGGTGCGGCCGAAACCTTCAACCATGTCGTCAATTTTATGCGCCGCGAAATACGCGTACGGGGATGAGAAATCGAAATAGAATTCAACGGGGTCAGTCATAAACAGGTCGCTCTTTCATTTTAGTTATTTAGCAATTGCACGCGCGATCACCATACGTTGGACATCACTTGTACCTTCATAAATCTGGCAAACGCGGACATCGCGATAAATGCGCTCAACAGGAAAATCTTCGACGTAGCCGTATCCACCCAATGTTTGCATGGCACCGGAACAAACCCGTTCTGCTATTTCGGATGCAAACAGCTTCGCCATGGATGCTTCTTTCAAACAAGGTTCTCCGGCTTCGCGCAGGCGCGCTGCGTTTAAATACATCAACCGGGCGGCTTCGATTTCGGTTGCCATATCCGCCAGACGATGTCCGACGGCTTGGTGTTCGATGATCGGTTTGCCCATGCTGATGCGATCCGTGGCATAAGCGACAGCGGCTTCAAGCGCCGCGCGCGCCATGCCGACAGACTGCGCAGCGATACCGATCCGGCCACCTTCTAGGTTCGACAACGCGATGCCATATCCTTGCCCCTCTTCGCCCAACAACAAATCAGGTGTCAGGCGGCAATCGTTCAAAGTGATCTGCGCGGTATCTGAACAGCGCTGGCCCATTTTCTTTTCAACGCCACTGACTTCGTAACCTGGATTATCCGTCGGCACGACAAACGCCGATATCCCTTTTTTACCCGCATCCGGATCGGTGACGGCAAACACGATGGTGATATCCGCATGCTTACCCGATGTGATGAATTGCTTGGTGCCATTAAGGACGAAATGATTCCCGTCTCGCTCTGCCTTGGTCTTGATCGCAGACGCATCTGATCCGGCGTGCGGTTCGGTTAGCGCGAACGCGCCCAGCATGTCACCTGATGCCAACGGGCGCAGGTATTTTTCCTTCAGCGCGTCTGACCCATAATCTAGAATTGGTTTTTGTCCGACACCGTTATGAACACTCATGATCGTTGAGATCGCGCCATCGCCTGCAGAGATTTCTTCCATCGCTACGGCGTGGGCAATCATACCTGTTTCTGAGCCACCCCAATCTGCAGGCGTCAGCATTCCCATGAATCCAAGCTCGCCCATCGCCGCCAACTCGGCCTTTGGGAATTCGCCCGACTTATCACGCGCCGCCGCACCCGGTGCCAACTGCTCCGTTGCGAAGTCCCGCGCCATATCGCGGATCATGATTTGTTCGTCGGTGAGTTGCATGCCTAGCCAGCCGTTCCTTTAACAGTGTCATCCCCGCGCAGGCGGGGATTTGTAGATCGTTAAGAGATTCCCGCCTACGCGGGAATGACGATATGTATTATTACCACGGCATCGGTGTGCCGTCGTAGTTCATGAATTTTCCAGTATCTTTAAATGATAGTTTCTCGATCGATGAACGAAGCCCCGTGATGCTTTGCGTCGGCGTCAATGTGGCAGATGCGCCACCCATATCGGTCTGTACCCATCCCGGATGGAACATCACGACGGCGACTTTTGTATCTGCAATTTCTTGCGCGTAACTTGCCATCACCATGTTCAAGGCCACTTTTGATGATCGATAAATATATTCGCTGCCCGCAGCACCTTTTTCGACTGATCCCATGATCGACGAGATATTCACGATCAACTTGCGATCACCCTTGGAGACATTTTCCAACAGTGCCCGTGCCAAAAACAGTGGTGCCATCATGTTGGTTTGCATGACAGGCATCCAGTCTTCAACGGTTACATCCTTGGCCGTGATACCTTTGGGGCCATACACACCCGCATTGTTAATCAGTACATCGATGGCACGACCATCCAGATCAGCAACGAAGCGATCCAATGACGGCGGGTTGTTGACGTCCAACCCATAAACCGCGATGTCGCCCTCGATCTGCGCCAGTTCGCCGACGCCAATCGGATTTCGGCAGGTGGCAATCACCGACCAACCGTCGGCAGCGTATTGTTTGGCAAACTCTAAACCCAGGCCACGGTTCGCACCTGTAATCAATACTGTCGGCATTCTATGCGTCCCCTGCTTTTCGTGCGGTCACTTCTATTTCTTCCTTCATACATGGATCAATCAGATCAGCGATCACTGCCGTTGCAGCGGGACGTATGTCACCAAACACCTCGCCCAACACTTCGCTGATTGATTCCCAATCTTCGACATTTGGGACGTAATATCGCGCACGAACAACATCAGCCATTAATGCACCACCTTGATCCAGGGCATCAGAAATTGTGCGCAGAGTTTGACGCGTCTGTTCTGCCGGGTCATCAGAAATTTCCCCTGTCGCGTAATTGAACCCCGTGGTGCCCGACACGAACACCCAATCGCCTTCGACGACGGCGCGCGAATAACCGAACTTGGCCTCGTACTCAGAGCCTGATGAAATTAACTGTCGTGTCATTAGTGCAGTCTCTCCACCGAAATGGCGGTGGCCTCACCGCCCCCGATACAGAGCGACGCGACCCCTTTTTTAAGATCGTATTTTTGCAGTGCATTCAGCAGCGTCACGATGATACGTGCACCAGACGCCCCCACGGGATGACCCAATGCACACGCACCGCCGTGCACATTGACCTTGTCGTGTGGCAGATCCAAATCGCGCATGGCTGCCATCGTCACAACGGCGAACGCTTCGTTGATTTCGTACAAATCAACTTCGTCCTTTGACCAACCCGATTTCGCCAAGACTTTTTCCATCGCACCTACAGGGGCTGTCGTGAACCAAGCGGGCTCGTTCGCATTCGTTGCATGCGCATGAATAACAGCCAATGGAGTCAGACCGCGCTTCTCGGCCTCTGAGCGTTTCATTAACACGAGTGCCGCCGCCCCATCAGAAATCGATGATGAGTTCGCGGGCGTGACTGTGCCACCCTTGCGGAATGCCGGTTTTAACTGCGGGATTTTTTCGATGTTGGCATTGTGCGGTTGTTCGTCACTATCGACCACAACATCGCCTTTGCGCGTCGATACGGTGACGGCTTCGATCTCGGATTTAAATGTGCCGTCTTCAACCGCTTTCTTGGCGCGGTTCAAACTCTCAATCGCAAAATCGTCCTGTTGTTCACGGGTGAACTGATAATGCTGCGCGGTGTCCTCGGCAAAGGTGCCCATCAGGCGGCCCTCGTCATAGGCATCTTCTAGGCCATCCAGGAACATATGATCATTTACCTGATCGCCATGCCCCAGTCGATAGCCTTGGCGTGCGCGTGGCAAAATATACGGTGCGTTGGTCATACTTTCCATGCCACCCGCAATCATCACGTCGTGTGATCCCGCAAGGATATTATCGTGTGCCAGCATCGTTGCTTTCATCGCCGAGCCGCACATTTTCGATAACGTTGTGCACCCCGTGTCCCAGGATAATCCACCGTAATGTGCCGCCTGTCTGGCCGGAGCTTGTTTCAATCCGGCGAACAGACAAAGACCCATCACGACATCATCAATGTCTTCGGGTTTCACACCAGCCCGCGCAACAGCGGCACGGATCGCGACGCCCCCCAATTCTGGCGCAGTCACATCGCTTAAACTTCCTTGGA
>DGNZ01000232.1 GCA_002389175.1 Rhodospirillaceae bacterium UBA4479
TGTCAGTGTTGAGATCGACAAGCAGCAATTTTTTGAAATGGGCTTGGCCGCACTGGCAACCAACATCACGTTTCTTGTCGTCGGCTGGGTCATATTGAAGTCGTTGAAGATGTCGATCCGGACTTATCTTAACCCGATTGCTTTTGCGAATACGGGGAACATGGGCTTGCCGCTTTGCTTGTTGGCTTTTGGCGAGCAAGGCCTAGCGCTTGGTATCGCATATTTTGTTGTGAACGTATTGCTGCTGGTGACGGTCGGCATATCTATCGTCTCGAACCGATATCGCCCGGTGGATGTCCTTCGCCAACCATTCATATACGCGGCAGGGCTTTCAGTGTTTTTCCTGTTGTCTGATGTTCCTGTCCCAGATGTCGCACAGAATACGACAAAGCTTCTTGGTAATTTCACCATTCCGCTGATGTTGATCACGTTGGGTGTGTCGTTGGCGCGGTTGAAGATCGCGGACTTTAGGAAAAGTTCGATCATCTCAGGCATTCGCTTGATATTGGGATTGGCCGCTGGGTTTGCTGTAACCGCGCTTATGGGGCTGACGGGCGAAGCGCGCGCCGTCGTCATCATCATGTGCGCGATGCCAGTTGCTGTGATCACCTTTTTGTTGGCGGAAACCTACAGTGATGACGGCAAGCCAGTTGCCGGTGCCGTCGTGATTTCTACACTGATGGCGTTCCCGATCCTGCCAATCCTCATTTGGTATTTGAAGATTTAGCTTTATTCAGCGGCGATGGATGTGTGTCCTGGATCGCGAAATGCTTTCAACAATTCTGCCCATCTTGTTTTTGCTTTTTCGACGTTGGCTTCTTTGACGTGACCGAAGCCGCGTATCTGCATCGGCAATGAGGCCAGCGCAACGGCTGTCTCATAGTTATCTGCCGTCAAAGATGTTTCTATTTCTGATAACAGGCTTTCGTATTCACCGATCAAGGCGCGCTCCATTTTCCGTTCAGCGGTGTATCCAAACAAATCAAATGCTGTGCCGCGAAGCCCTTTGACGTTCTTTAAGATACCAAAGGCACGGAACATCCATGGGCCATATGTGCGTTTTTTTAGATGGCCCGTATTCGGATCCTTTTCGGCGATCATCGGTGGTGCTAAATGCAGTTTGATGGTGCCGCCATCTTGGAACGTGTTGCGGATGTTCTCGGCGAATGTGCCGTCCGTATAAAGTCGGGCAACTTCGTACTCGTCCTTATAAGCCATCAATTTGAACAACCCACGCGCGGCGGCTTCTGATAGGCGAACGCCCCCCGGTATCTTATCGTTTTCCAATGCCGTTATCTTTTTCAAACGATCTGCATATCGTGATGCGTATCTGGCGTTCTGATAGGCCGTTAGATCAGCGACGCGTCGTTTAATAAATGAATTCAGTTCAAACGGTTCAGACTTCTTGGGCGCGTGGCCGATGATGGCATCCACGGCCACGATGTCATGGGCGGCACGTCGACCCCACAGGAATGCCTGTTTATTGAAGTCTACGGCGACGCCGTTCAATTCGATGGCACGGTGAATAGCGTCTTCGGATATAGGCATCAAACCTTGCTGATAGGCATATCCAATCAACATCATGTTAGCACCGATGGTATTGCCCAATATACGCTCGGCCAAACTCGTCGCATCAAAGAATGCGATTGCACCCGGGCCAGCCTCGATGTCGAGGACGCGTTTAAAGCCGTCTTCTGGAAACGCCATGTCTGGGGCGCGGGTAAAGTCGGCTGTCATTGTGCGGTGATCGTTGACGACACCCTTGGTATTGCCTGCCCGAAGTTTCGCTAGCGTTTCGGCATCAGCGGCCGTCACAAGATCACAACCGATCAACAGATCAGCCCCACCCGCAGAAATGCGTACCGCATTGATATCGGATGGCTCTGGCGCAAACCGAAGGTGCGAATACACCATGCCGTTTTTCTGTGCCAATCCGGCGACATCTAGAATGGAGATGCCTTTTTGTTCAAGGTGCGCCGCCATGCCCAGGATCGCGCCAATGGTCACCACGCCAGTGCCCCCAATGCCGGTCAAAACGACGTCATAGGGTTCCGAGAGTGTTTTGATCTCAGGAACTGGGATAGCGGGGAAAGGTACCTCGCCCAATGGTTTGGGTTTGCGAACGTCTGCGCCTTCTACCGTTACAAAGCTTGGGCAGAAACCATTCACACAGGAAAAGTCTTTGTTGCACGACGATTGATCGATCTCACGTTTACGGCCAAGTTCAGTTTCTTTTGGGGTAACAGACACACAGTTGGATGCGGTCCCACAATCACCACAACCTTCGCAAACGGCCTCATTGATGAAGACGCGCTTGGCTGGATCTGGGAATGTACCGCGTTTGCGCCGGCGGCGTTTCTCTGCTGCACACGTTTGATCATAGATGATCGCAGACACGCCTTTGACGTTGCGAATCTCACGCTGAATGTCATCCAACTTGTCACGGTGGTGAATATCGATGCCGCCGGGGAAACCGTAATTAAGGGGGTACTTATCTGGCTCGTCGGTGACAACGACAATGTGCTCAACCCCTTCGGCGCGGATTTGCTGCGCGATAATAGCAGGGTTCAAGTTGCCGTCGTGGGCCTGTCCCCCGGTCATGGCGACCGCATCGTTGTATAAAATTTTGTAGGTGATGTTAACACCAGACGAGACAGCCGCCCGGATCGCCATCAGACCTGAATGAAAATATGTGCCATCGCCCAAGTTGGTGAAGATGTGCGAGGTTTCCGTAAACGGGGCTTGGCCGATCCAGTTTGCACCTTCTCCCCCCATGTGGGTGAAGGTTTCGGTATCGCGGTCCATCCAGATTGTCATGTAATGACAACCGATCCCCGCTGCAGCGCGCGATCCTTCGGGCACCTTGGTTGATGTGTTGTGCGGGCACCCTGAACAAAAATACGGAATTCTTTTCATGTTTGGCTGATCAGTCGCGAGCGTTTGTTCTTTGGTATCCAGGAACTTCAAGCGGTCGGCGATTTTTTCTGATGTGTGAAATTTTGAAATGCGACTGGCGATAGCGCGAGCGATCCCAGCAGGGGTCAATTCGCCAGCAGATGGGAGTATCCACTTGCCATTTTCATCGTGCTTGCCGACGACGCGAGGGCGAACATCTTCGCGCCAGTTATACAGTTGCTCTTTTAATTGATTTTCGATGACAGCTCGTTTTTCTTCGACCACCAGGATTTCTTCGAGGCCTTGAGAGAAATTGCGAACTGAATCTTTTTCGAGAGGCCAAGGCATGGTGATTTTAAATAACCGAATCCCGATATCGGCGGCTTGTTTCTCATCAATCCCTAAATCTTCTAGGGCCTGCAAAACATCCATATAGGATTTGCCCGTGGCGCAAATTCCAAGGCGCGCCTTGGGGCTATCGACAGTGACCCGGTTCAGGTTGTTGGCGCGAGCAAAGGCGAGAGCTGCTTGGATTTTGTGCTGATGCAGCCGCTTTTCTTGATCGAGGGGTGGGTCTGGCCAGCGAATATGCAAACCTTCCTCAGGCATATCGAAGTCTTCGGGGAGTTTATATTCTAACAACTCTGGCCTGATTTCGACCGAAGCGGACGTGTCAATGTTATCGGTGATGCATTTTAAGCCGACCCATAAGCCGGAATATCGAGACATCTCAATTCCCAACAAACCCAGTTGCAAAATTTCGCCAACATTTGCCGGGTGCAGGAACGGGATCATCACATCCATGAACGCGTATTCGCTTTGGCTGGGAACAGTTGATGATTTACATGCAGGGTCATCACCTGCGAGTGCCAAGACTCCTCCTAAGGGGGCTGTGCCTGCTAAATTGGCATGGCGAAACACATCGCCGGTTCTGTCAACGCCGGGGCCTTTGCCGTACCACAT
>DGNZ01000108.1 GCA_002389175.1 Rhodospirillaceae bacterium UBA4479
AAAGTGGTGGAGCCAGACGGAATCGAACCGACGACCTCTACAATGCCATTGTAGCGCTCTCCCAACTGAGCTATGGCCCCACACTTTTTGGAGCGTGCCTCGCGGCAAAATGCGTCTTGGGGACGCGCGCTCCTGTATCTTTTACCGGGCCGGACATTACGAATGCAGCCCTTGGCGATCAAGCTAAAATGCGGTCCCCGATCGGTGGGCACCGCTCGTCACCAGATCAGGTGTCTTCTTTTTCGACTTCGATGTGTTCTTTGACTTCGGCAACGTCATCATCATCATCGTCGTCGTCATCATCGGGGTCAGGCAGCAGATCATCATCATCATCATCATCAATTTCGAGGAGATCATCATCGTCCTCGTCCTCGTCCTCGTCTTCGACTTCTTCCTCGACGACTTTGGCGACGACTTTTTTCTTTGGCTCAGCTGCCGGTTGGCGCTTCGGCTTCAATACGGGCTGCGCATCAAAGGTGTGTTCGCATTTCGGACAACAAGCAGGCGACTTATTGAGGTCGTAAAAACGCGCACCACAGCTTGGGCAGGTGAGCTTTTTTCCCAGATCAGTTTTTGGCACCGGATCACTCCTGGTCATGTCACATAAATTGAAGTCGGGCATTTGCCATGGTTCACGACGGCTGTCAAAGTCAAAAACACATATGTCTGAGGTTTCTGAACCTTTCTAATGCGCATCTCGGCCTATTCTGGCTCTCGAAAGTCGCCCAAAGGCATGCTATGAGCCTCTGACATGATCCCGGCGTCTGCTGAAACCAACTTATACAAAGAGCGAATTTAAGTGCCTGCATTACGATCCACCCTATCAAAACCGTTGTCCGGCGCGATCCGCGTGCCCGGCGATAAATCCGTCTCGCACCGATCCTTGATGCTCGCCAGCCTGTGCATCGGCGAAACCGAAATCCATGGATTGTTAGAGGGCGAAGATGTGCTGGCCACGGCCGATGCCATGCACGCCATGGGGTCCGAGGTCACGCAACTGAGCACCGGGCACTGGCGCGTCGCGGGACGTGGTGTGGGTGGCTTGGCCTCGCCCACTAATGAAATCGATATGGGCAACGCCGGGACCGGGGTCCGGTTGCTGATGGGCCTGGTCGCGACACACCCGATCACATGCACATTTGTGGGCGACGCGTCGTTATCGCGTCGTCCGATGGAGCGGGTCATGGGACCGCTTCGGAAATTCGGTACGGTGTTTGAGGCCCAAGAGGGCGGCTTGCTGCCCATCACGGTGCGGGGCACCGATGATCCGATGCCGATCACATATGAATTAGAAGTCGCCTCGGCCCAGGTGAAATCGGCGGTGCTGCTCGCAGGATTGAACACGCCCGGCAAAACCACGGTGATAGAGCCGATCCCGACCCGCGATCATACCGAAAACATGCTGCGGCATTTCGGTGCCGAGGTGGTGACCGAAACCCGGCCCGAGGGCGGCAATATTATCACCCTGACCGGACAGCCGGAACTGGTGGCCGCCGATATCCAGGTGCCGAGCGATATTTCATCCGCCGCGTTCCCGCTGGTGGCAGCATCCATCGTGCCGGGCAGCGACATCACGGTGACGGCCGTGGGGCTGAACCCGCTGCGGGCGGGCCTGATCGATACATTGCAAGATATGGGCGCAGATTTACAGATTTTGGATCAACGTGTTGAGGGCGGCGAGCCCGTCGGCGATATTCGCGTCAGAACAGCGGCGCTGCACGGCATCGACGTGCCGCCAGAACGTGCGCCATCGATGATTGATGAATACCCGGTCCTGGCCGTTGCGGCGGCGTGTGCGACGGGTACAACGCGCATGACGGGCATTGGCGAGCTTCGGGTTAAGGAATCGGACCGCCTGCAGGCCATGGTCGATGGATTGACCGCAGCGGGCGTCACCGTGCGCTTTGGCGACGATTGGATGGAAGTCGATGGCAACGGTACACCGCCCCGTGGTGGTATGATGGCGACCGTCGACCTTGATCACCGCATCGGGATGAGCTTTCTTATATTGGGGATGGTCACTGAGGCGCCGGTCGATATCGATGATGGTGCGGCGATTGCGACGAGCTTCCCTGGTTTTGCCGATTTAATGAATGGCTTGGGTGCCGATATTCAGGAGACCACCACATGATCATCGCCGTAGACGGACCCGCTGCTGCTGGCAAAGGCACGTTGTCGCGTAACATCGCCGAAGCCTTTGATTTTGCGCATCTGGATACGGGCTCGATTTACCGGGCGACGGCGAAAAAGGTCCTGGATAACGGGATCGATCCCGAAGATGACGCGGCGTGTGCCGACATTGCGCGGAATTTGACGGCGGATGACATAACATCTGATGGCCTGCGGACCGAGGCTGTGGGCCAGGCAGCGTCCAAGGTTTCTGCCATTCCCGCGGTGCGCGCCGCCCTTTTGGATTTCCAACGCGACTTCGCCAACACCCCGCCACACGGCAAAGCCGGTGCGGTTTTGGATGGTCGCGACGTCGGCACCGTGGTATGCCCCGAGGCCCAGGTGAAGATTTTCATCACGGCGGATACCGAAGTTCGGGGCGAGCGACGCTTTAAAGAGTTGCAGTCTGCGGGTCAAAACGCTATATACGCGCGCGTTTTAGAAGAGATGAAGGAGCGAGATGAGAGGGATAGTTCCCGCTCGGTAGCTCCGTTAAAACCGGCTGACGACGCCATTGTGATCGATACGGGCAAGCTAGATGCCCAACAAGTGTTCGATCAGGCGCTAGAGATCATAAGATCCAGGCAGCCCTAATAAGATAAATCTCCGATAACAGAACCGCCCACAAATAGGGTGGCGCTAAAGATAACGCACTCTGTGGTCATGGTGGCCATGGGGAAACTGGGGTTTATCCCTGTTTCAAGACCGTCGGAACCAACCGGCTGGCCAGAAACGAGAACATAGGAAGATATTTTTACATGGCTAATACAGACGCCTCGAACGAGGCACCTCCAATGACTGAAGATTTTGCAGCGCTTCTCGATGAACAACTGGGTGTAGAAGACAGTGGCTTTGAAGGCCGCGTCCTCAAAGGCACCGTGATCTCCGTGGACAGCGACGTTGTCGTCGTCGACGTGGGCCTTAAGTCCGAAGGGCGTGTTCCTGTTAAAGAATTTGGCGCTCCTGGCGTCGACCTGGCGATTGCCGCTGGCGACGAAGTCGACGTTTTTGTCGAACGCTACGAAGATCGCGATGGCATCATCCGCCTCAGCCGCGAAAAAGCACGCCGCGAAGAAGCATGGACCGAGCTTGAGAAGTCCTTCAACAAGGGCGAGCGCGTCAACGGCGTTATCTTTGGCCGTGTCAAAGGTGGTTTCATTGTCGATCTGTCCGGCGCCGTGGCCTTCTTGCCAGGCAGCCAAGTCGACATCCGCCCGGTTCGCGACGTGGGTCCATTGATGAACTCACCTCAGCCGTTCCAAATCCTGAAAATGGATCAGGCGCGCAACAACATCGTTGTTTCACGTCGTGCGGTTCTCGAAGAAACCCGCTCCGAAGCACGTTCGGAACTGATGCAGAACCTCGAAGAGGGTCAAATCCTCGACGGTGTCGTCAAGAACATCACCGATTACGGTGCGTTCGTTGATCTGGGCGGCGTCGATGGCCTGCTGCACGTGACCGATATCGCTTGGAAGCGTATCAACCACCCATCCGAAGCGCTGCAAGTTGGCGAAACGGTTAAGGTTCAGGTGATCCGCTTTAACTCTGAAACACAGCGTATTTCGCTCGGTATGAAGCAGCTTGAAGCTGATCCATGGGAAGGCATCGATGCCAAATACCCAATCGGCGCGAAACTGCTGGGTCGTGTTACGAACATCACCGACTACGGTGCATTCGTCGAACTCGATGCCGGTGTCGAAGGTTTGGTTCACGTTTCCGAAATGAGCTGGACCAAGAAAAACGTCCATCCTGGCAAAATCGTTTCCACCAGCCAAGAAGTCGAAGTCATGGTTCTGGACACAGACCGCGACAAGCGTCGGATTTCCCTGGGCTTTAAACAGTGCATGGAAAACCCATGGTCGGACTTCCTTACGAAGTTCCCAATGGGCACCGAAGTCGAAGGCGAAATTCGCAACATCACCGAATTCGGTCTGTTCGTTGGTCTCGATGGCGACATCGACGGCATGGCGCACTTGTCCGATCTGAGCTGGGACAAAACCGGTGAAGAAGCGTTGGCTGACTACAACAAAGGCGACATGGTAAAAGCCAAGGTCCTTGATGTTGATGTCGAAAAAGAGCGCGTTTCATTGGGCATCAAGCAGTTGTCTGCCGATCCTGTCGGTGGTGCGCTTGATGGCATCAAGAAGGGCGAAGTCGTTACCTGTACCGTTACCGCAATCACGGACGGTGGTATCGAAGTCAACGTCAACGATGCGATCCCTGGCTTCATCCGCAAGGGTGACCTGTCTCGTGACCGTTCCGAACAGCGTCCTGACCGTTTCGCTGCTGGCGAAAAAGTCGACGCGAAAGTCACGCAGATTGATAAATCTGGCCGTCGCCTGACCCTCTCGATCAAAGCCCGTGAGGCCGAGGAAGAGAAGAAAGCGATGAAGGATTATGGTTCTACCGATTCCGGTGCAACATTGGGCGACATCTTGGGTGCGGCACTTGCCAACACCCAGGCAGATGAAGCCGAAGCACCTGCTGAAGAGCCAGAAGCCGTTGTTGAGGAAGCACCAGTTGAAGAAGCTGCTGCTGAAGAAACTAAGCCTGAAGACGACAAGGCTTAAGCCTCTATCGATCTTAAAAATGCGGGCGGTTCGGAGAATTTCCGGGCCGCCCGTTTTTTATTTCTGCTATAGTATTTTGAATTTACTGATTTTGACGGAGCCGATCTGACATGAGTCCCGGCCTAGAAGGCGATACAATCCTGGCTTTGCGGAAATTACGCAGGCATTTAACCGTTTGGCGTTTGCTGACCGTGGTTGGTTTTGCGCTGGCTATTTTCATGACCATCCGTGGCGAGACGGGCCTATCGAGCGGGCCACACGTGGCCGCCGTTGAGGTCGAAGGCATCATCCTCAAAGATCCCGATATGTTGGCGATGTTCGACGAGATCGCAGACGATCCAGATGTTGAAGCATTGATCGTCAATATTTCCAGTCCCGGTGGGACGTTCGGTGGTGGTGAAGCCTATTTCAAGGCGCTTCGAAACATCTCAAATAATAAGCCCGTCGTCGCGATTATGGGGGATATGGCCACCAGTGGTGCCTATATGACGGCCATCGCGGCCGATCGCATTTATGCCAGTCGGGGCACGATTACGGGGTCGATCGGTGTGATCATGCAATCGGCTAATATCACGGGATTATTGGATAAATTGGGTGTCACACCGGAAATTATCAAAAGTGGCCCGTCCAAGGCTGTGCCCAACCCGATGGAAGAATTAACGCCGAATTCCCGCGCGCAGCTGCAAGATATCATCAATGAACTGCAAACGATGTTTCTGCAGATGGTATCAAGCCGGCGCGATAAAACTGTTGATGAGTTGCGTGCCGTTATCGGCGATGGCCGGATTATGACCGGGACATCTGCGGCTGACGTGGGTTTGATCGATGAAGTCGGCGATGAAAACGATGCGCGGCTTTGGTTGCAGACCACCCATGATGTGTCGACGGACCTGCCGGTCATCGAATGGGCGATCGAAGATCCGATTGCCTGGTGGCGTGAAGCAGGGGCATCGATGAGTACAGCAATATTCGGAAAATCTCTTCTTTCAGAACGACTTACACTTGACGGCATTCTTGCCCTTTGGCACCCTTCATTTAACGAATAAGAATTCTGGGCGAATACCGCGCAGCGGCGGAGGATGATTACGATGACGAAGTCTGAGTTGATCGCGAAATTGGCAGCGGAAAACCCGCGCCTGTATCATCGCGAGGTAGAGCGGATCGTATCGACTATTTTCGAAGAAGTCACAGCGGCGCTGTCTCGTGGGGACCGTGTTGAATTGCGTGGTTTTGGTGCGTTTTCGGTTAAGGCGCGGCCATCGCGTGTCGGTCGCAATCCGCGCACCGGTGAATCGGTAAGCGTCGATGAAAAGTTCATTCCGTATTTTAAAACTGGCAAACAATTGCGCGAGCGTTTGAATAACGCCGATTAAAGATCGCTTTGGTGCGAAAAGGCACCTCATAGATTACCCGGCCGAAAAATCGGTCAAATTATCGGAGAATGTCGCGTGAAGCGCATCATTTCCTGGATCGTCATGATCCCCTTTGCCATTGTTGTCATCGTCTTTTCAGCTTCGAATCTGGAAAAAGTCACGGTTAATCTGTGGCCGTTACCGCAAGAAATCACCGTGCCGATGTTCACGATGATTCTGACGGTGTTCATCTTTGGCTTCTTGATGGGCGGGATTGTCGCATGGCTATCTGCGGGGAAAAGCCGCCAAGCCGCGCGCCAGCAGCGATACCGGGCCGACAAGGCCGAGCGTGAACTGCGATCCCTTTCAAACAAGTTGGACAATCGTAGCCGCGAGGCACAAGAAAATGCATCGCCTGCCACCGTCTCCGTTCCCACAACCCGGGTCTAAGCATCACGCCAACAATTTGATGCCCCGGGTTCTTGCCTATCAACGCTTGGGCGGTTAAGACGACTGCATCATGAGTATTGCACCAAAAGACAGAATTTACGTGGCCCTCGATACCCCCGATGTGGGGGCGGCCATTGCCATGGCACAACAACTGGCGGGCTACGTCGGTGGGGTGAAACTGGGCAAGGAATTCTTTGTCGCCAATGGCCCTGACGCGGTGCGCGCCGTCGGTGGTTTGGGTATGCCGGTGTTCCTCGATCTGAAATTCCACGATATCCCGAACACGGTCGCGGGTGCAGTACGTTCTGCGTTACCGTCAGCCCCTGCCATTTTGAATGTACACGCCATGGGCGGCTCGGCGATGATGCGCGCCGCCAAGGAAGCCTTGGGCACAGGTGATGGCCCAGCCCCCATGTTGATCGCGGTGACCGTACTGACGTCGCTGGGTGATGACGATCTGGCAGAACTGGGTATTTCGGTGACGGCGGAACAACAAGTTGTGCGCTTGGCGAAATTGACCCAGTCATGCGGGCTTGATGGGGTTGTCTGTAGCCCCCGCGAAATCGGCCCGATCCGCGATGCGTGCGGCGATGACTTTAAGCTGATCGTACCCGGCATTCGCCCAACCTGGGCCGCAACTGGCGATCAAAAACGGATCACGACACCGTCTGACGCGATTGCATCTGGCGCCGATTACCTGGTGATCGGTCGCCCGATTACGTCAGCTGATGATCCAGTGGCGGCTGCTAAAATGATTGCGGACGAAATAGGTAACTGACCCCCTCACCTAACCTCTCCCCCCAAAGGGGGAGAGGGATAAAGACGGTATTTGTACAGGGTCCCTCTCCCACACATCGTGGGGGAGAGGACAGGTGAGGGGGCGTTAGTCCGCCGCCCGCAAACCCATATCCCAAAAGGCGGCTTCTAACCGTGTCGCTTCGGCAAAGGTCTTTTGCAAGGATGCCATGCGCCCAGGACCGCCGCGTTCCTTCATCAGGCGATCCAATGTCGCGCGTTCATCTGCGGCGACATCTTGGTAATCCTTGGATGCATACATTTCGATCCAGGGCACATAGGGATTGCCTGCGATTTTGGTATCGGGGTTATGCGCCAGGGCATGGCCAATTTCGCCGTATCCCAACATGCAGGGTGCGAGCGCCACGTGCAGGTCGAGCAGATCGCCCTGTAGGCCCTTTTCTAGGACATAACGTGTATAGGCCATGGTTTCGGGGGCTTCGGTGACGGCGGCCATCTCAGCTTCGGTCAGGCCCCAGCCTGCGCAAAATTCAACGTGCAGCGCCATTTCCGTATCGACGATGGCACTCAGGCCCGCAGCGGCACCACGGATATCTTCTAACGTTTCGGCCTTATACGCGGCCAAGCCGTAAGCGCGGGCAAAATGGATCAGAAACAGATAATCTTGTTCCAAATAGAACCGAAATGCGGGTTCCGGCAGGGTGCCATCGGCCATCCCGGCGACAAACGGGTGGTCCACATACCGCTGCCAATCGTCGGCACAGGTATCACGCAAGGTATGAAACAGGCTTTTTGTTGCAGCATTCATACCCCATATATTGGTCTAAGACTTGACGTTGTCGAGCCTTAGATTGACATTCCGGCGCATAAGTAAGGGAACGGATGCGACCATGACCGTTGATGTAAAAATATGTGGGCTTCGAGAAGCCGAGCACGTGGATGCCGCCGTCAATGCGGGGGCGGCCCTGACCGGCTATGTGTTTTTCCCAAAATCACCACGCAATGTGTCGATATCTGAGGCTGGCGCACTGACTGCGCGGGTGCCTGTCGGGGTCCGCAAAGTCGCCCTTGTCGTGGATGCAGATGATGATCTGCTGCGCGCCATCGTCGATGGGGCCGGGGTCGATACGCTGCAGCTTCATGGGCATGAGACACCGGAGCGCGTAGCCGTGGTTCGCGATACTTTTGACCTGACGGTGATGAAGGCGCTGCCCATCGCCGATCAGGCCGATGTTGAGGCGGCACGCAGCTATCAGGATGTGTCCGATATGCTGTTGTTTGATGCCAAACCGCCCAAGGGCGCGACGCGGCCCGGTGGCAACGCGATGACGTTCGATTGGACGTTACTCAAAAATACAAAATGGTCTGTGCCGTGGATGTTGGCAGGCGGCCTGGATGCATCCAACGTGGCTGCGGCGCTGCGCATCAGTGGGGCGGGGATGGTCGATGTATCGAGTGCGGTCGAGGATGATCAGGGTCGCAAAGACGTTGCGAAAATCCGTGAATTTATCGCCGCCGCGCACGCTGTGCAGACCTAGTCGAGCCCGATGTATCATCCATATAAGTTGACCAGTAACGCGCCAAAAATTCCTGTTAAACAGGGGTTCCAGCGGTTAAGTTTCGGGCCTTACGGAAAGGGTGATCATGAATAAACCAAATACGCTCAGATCGGGTGTCGATGAAAACGGCCATTTCGGCATTTTTGGCGGCAGATATGTCGCTGAAACCTTGATGCCGCTGATTCTTAACGTCGAGAAGGCTTACGAGGCAGCTCGCCACGACGACGATTTCTGGGCCGAATTCCATCACATGATGAAGCATTATGTGGGCCGCCCGTCGCCGCTGTATTTTGCCGAGCGTCTGACCGAACATTTCGGTGGCGCCAAGATCTACATGAAGCGTGACGAGTTGAACCACACCGGCGCGCACAAGATCAACAACACCATCGGCCAGATTTTGCTGGCGCGCCGCATGGGCAAAAAACGCATCATCGCCGAAACCGGTGCCGGACAGCACGGCGTCGCGACGGCGACCGTATGTGCATTGTTTGGCCTCAAGTGCGTTGTCTACATGGGGGAGACCGACGTTGAGCGGCAAAAGCCCAACGTATTCCGGATGAAACTGCTGGGTGCCGATATCGTCCCTGTGACCGCCGGGACGGGGACGCTCAAAGACGCCATGAACGAAGCGCTCCGTGATTGGGTCGCCAATGTCGAAGATACTTATTACCTGATCGGCACCGTTGCCGGACCGCATCCGTATCCGATGATGGTCCGCGATTTCCAATGTGTCATCGGTGATGAAACCAAGGTGCAGATGCAAGAAGCCGAAGGCCGCTTGCCCGATAGTCTGGTTGCCAGCATCGGTGGCGGTTCGAACGCTATGGGTCTGTTCCATCCGTTCTTGGATGATGACAGCGTGCGTATCATCGGGGTTGAGGCCGCAGGTCATGGGATTGAGACCGGAGAGCATTGCGCATCGTTGAACGGTGGCAAGCCGGGCGTCCTTCACGGCAACCGGACGTACTTGTTACAAAACGATGATGGTCAGATTTTAGACGGCTACTCAATTTCTGCCGGATTGGATTACCCGGGGATTGGGCCAGAGCATTCTTGGCTGCGGGATATCGGACGGGTTGAGTATGTGTCCATAACCGACAAAGAAGCGCTTGAGGCGTTTCAATTATGTACCGCGATGGAGGGCATTATCCCTGCGCTGGAACCATGCCACGCGTTGGCGCACGTTGGTAAAATTGCACCGGATCTGCCAAGCGATCATTTGCTGGTTATGAACATGTGCGGTCGGGGGGATAAGGATATCTTTGCCGTCGCCGACATGTTGGGGTTTGACCTATGAGTGGCCCAGAAACGCGTATTGATCGTCGGTTCAAAAAACTAAAAGCCGAGGGACGCGCCGGATTGGTGACATTCATGACCGCGGGGGATCCGGACTTAGAAACGTCAGCCAAGATTTTGGACGGCATCGCTCTGGCCGGGGCCGATCTGATTGAACTGGGTGTGCCGTTTTCCGATCCGATGGCCGATGGCCCCGCGATTCAGGCGAGCTCTCTTCGTGCCATCAAAGCGGGGATGACGCTGCGCAAAACATTAGCGATGGTCGCTGAATTCCGTAAAAAAGATGACGATACGCCAATCATTCTGATGGGCTACTACAACCCGATATACATCTATGGCGTCGATCAGTTTTTGGTGGATGCCAAAGAAGCAGGCGTCGATGGTTTCATCGTGGTCGATCTGCCACCCGAAGAAGAGCAGGAACTTTGTCTGCCTACGATTGCCGCAGGTCTGAACTTTATCTATCTGACCGCGCCCACAACTGATGACGAACGCCTGCCGCGTGTGGTTGAACACGCCAGCGGCTTTATCTATTTCGTATCCATCTTGGGGATCACGGGGACACGCGCCGCCAATGCAGACGATGCCGCCGTGCATGTGAAGCGGATCAAAAGCCACTCTGACTTACCCGTGTGTGTCGGCTTTGGCATTCGCACGCCGGAACAAGCGGCAGAATTTGCCAAGATTGCCGATGGCGTGGTCGTGGGCTCGGCCCTGGTCGACAAAGTGACGGCGAATTTAGGCGACGATGGCACCATTGGTCCGAACACGGTCGATGATGTGCTGGGCTTGGTGCGTGAACTTGCTGGTGGGGTGCGCGGCGCGCATACTGGGCGCGGAGACGCATCATGAGCTGGATCACAAACTTCGTTCGACCCAAATTGCAAAGCCTTGTCGGGCGCAAAGAAGTTCCCGACAACCTGTGGCACAAGTGC
>DGNZ01000392.1:0-575 GCA_002389175.1 Rhodospirillaceae bacterium UBA4479
GTTTCTACGCGATGCCGGGATGGAAGTGATCTACACCGGTCCCTGGCAACAGGTGGCGACGGTCGTCAATCAGGCGGCCCAAGAAGACGTGGATTGCATCGGCGTCAGTTCCTTAGCCACCGACCATCTGTTGGTGCCAAAGCTGATGAAGGCCCTTGATGAAGCGGGGCTGTCGGACGTGGTGGTCATCGTTGGCGGTATTGTTCCGGATGTTGAGGAGGCCATGCTGCATGAACACGGGGTGGCGAAGGTGTTCCACCCGGGATGTTCACGTGAAGAAATAGTCACTGATATCGCGCACCTGATTGCTGCGCGCCGAAAAGAATTGGGAGATGACGGATGACCAAAGACGGACGCAATACACGCTTGGGACAGGATTTTGAGAGCGGACGCGATCAGTGGAAATCTGGGTATGAAAAACAGGTACCTGGCGAAACACCGCGCCGCAACCGGTCTGGCATTGAAGTAAAACCGCTGTATACCCCCGAAGACTGGAACCCTGAAAGCTACATGCCAGACTTGGGGTTCCCGGGCGATACACCGTTTACGCGGGGAATTTATCCATCCATGCACCG
>DGNZ01000392.1:633-3627 GCA_002389175.1 Rhodospirillaceae bacterium UBA4479
GATTACAACGCGCGGATGCGCCGCATCGTTGATACGGGAGCCACGGCGCTCAGTGTTATTCCCTGTAATTCCGTTTATCGCGGGTACGATATCGACGAGGTCGATGTTGAGATTTTGGGGACGTGCGGCACGACGATCAACACGGTCGAAGATATGGACGTTTGTCTGCGCGATGTGCCGATTGGCGACATGTCGATCGCGCTGAACGATCCGTCACCGTTCACGCTGTTGGCTTTTATGTTATGTGTGGCAAAACGCCGCGGCATTTCGTGGGACCGCGTATCGGGCACGTCCAACCAAAGCGATTACATTTCGCACTACGTGGCCAATCATATGTTTTTCCGCCTAGCGCTTGATGGTGCGCGGCGCGTATTCGTCGATCACGTCGATTATGCGAACAAACATATTAAATCCTGGAACCCGGTATCCGTCGTTGGCCAGCATATGCAGCAATCAGGGGCGACCCCGGCCGAAGCGATGGCGTTCACGTTGGCATCAGCGGTGCAGTATGCCGAAGACTGCAAACGTCGGGGTATGGACGTGGATGCATTCTTGCCGCGCTTCACATTCTTTTTTGATATTTCCATCAGCTTCTTTGAGGAAATCGCAAAGTTCAGGGCCGGGCGCCGGATATGGGCACGACTGGCCAAGGAACGCCTGGGTGCAAAAGATCCCCGTTCTTGGCGCTTTAAGTTTCATGCACAAACGTCGGGCGTCGATTTAACCCGCCAGCAGCCGTTGAACAACGTGGCCCGCGTAGCGACACAGGCCATTGCGGGTATTTTGGGTGGGCTGCAATCAATGCATACCGATGCCTATGATGAAGTGTTGTCGACCCCGACCGAGGCTGCGGCCAAGATCGCCATTCAGACGCAAAACATCTTGCGCGAAGAAGCGGGACTGACCGATGTGATCGACCCATTGGGTGGATCGTATTACGTCGAAGCCCTGACCGATCAGATGGAAGAAGAGATCATGGCGGTCTTTGATGAAATCGATGCCGCGGGCGGAATGTTCGAAGCCGTTAAAAACGGTTTGGTTCAAGATAAGATCGGTGAGTCATCGATGAACTTCCAACACAAAGTCGAAACCGGCGAACAGACCATCGTTGGTGTGAACAAGTACCAAGATGATGAACCTATTAATTCACCACCGCTTGAACGACCATCATTGGATGCCATGAATGCGCAAATCGCGAACCTGAAGAAATTCAAAGCAGATCGTTCAAACGCCGATGTTCAGCGCACACTTTCGGCGCTGTCACGGGCATGTGGCGACGAGAGAGACAATATCTTTGGCCGATTGATTGAAGCCGCGGATGCGGGCGCGTCGCATGGTGAAATTTGTAAATGTCTTCGCGACGAGCTTGGCTTTGGCCAGCCGCTGATCGCTGCATAGCGCCGATGTCTGATCCGCAAAGTATTGCCACCCGTCTGCAACGGCTGAGCGCAGACGACAATTTCGTGCAGTGGATGGGCGTTGAGCTTGTTGATGTGCGTGTCGGGCATGTCGAAATCCAAATGACGGTGCGCGAAGATCATCTGAATTTTATGGGATGGGCGCATGGGGGGCTGTTGTTTTCGTTTGCCGATACGGCTTTCGGATTGGCATCGAATTCGCACCAACATGAATCAGTGGGGATCGATGCACATATCGCATTTTTATCCGGCGTGCGTTTGGGTGATGTCCTGATCGCGACCGCGACCGAAGTGTCGCGCACAAAACGAAAAGGTGTGTATCGGGTCGATGTGACAAGAAAAGTGGATGGCGTGTTGATCGTAACATTCACGGGCACGGTTCTTGTGACAGGTAAAATCTGGGATCAGCCCACAGATTGACCCGGTCGTTTCGTACCACGTTTGCGTTCACGCAGGACCGTATAAATCCCGCTGCTGACGATCACGATGGCACCAACAACAGTCCACGCATCGGGCACATCGCCGAATGCAAAATATCCAACTGTTGATGCGAATACCAAAAGTGTGAAGTTAAAGGGCTGCAACAGTGATGCGGGCGCGAATTCAAGTGCCTTGATCAGCAGAAAATGACCGAGTGTCGCGGTAACGGCGAGTATCAAAAGCCATGTCCAACCTTCTGCGTCCGGTGTTTGCCAAAAGAACGGCCCAAGGGCCGTCATCGTGACTAAGCCCACGACAGCCATATAGGTAATTGATGTTTCGCTATCATCGTATTTAGAAACCAAGCGGGTTATCACTTGATAGCCAGCAAACATGAAGGCACACAGCAGGGCCAATAAGGCCGCGGGTGCAATGGCGTCTGTACCTGGGCGTAATATGATCAAGACGCCGACAAAGCCGACGATAATGGCTGACCATCTTCGAATACCAACTGCTTCTTTCAAGAATATGGCCGCAATTGCCGTGACCATCAGCGGAAAGCTCGCAAACAGGGCATGGGTTTCCGCAAGCGGGAGATGACGCACTGCCAAGATGAAAATGCCAATTTCCGCAACGATCACAAATGAACGAATAATCTGAAGCACGGGCGCATTGCTTGATAAACAAGCGCGCAAGGGCTTGGTTCGCATGGAGTAGACCAAGGCAAACAAAACAAAGAATGAAAACCTGATCCATAGAATTTGAGGAGCTACGTACGTCGTCGCCAAATGCTTGGTGATGCCATCTTGCACAGCAAAAATAAACATCGCTGAGACGATCAGCGCGATACCCAGTTGAGGGCGATCTATTTTAAGTGGACTGGACATTCCCGATCACATACGGGAAATCCAACGATAAGGAAATTACCTATTCGTTCAAATAGATGAATGGCCCGAGGTTTAAGCCCCGTAGCGATCCCCAAAGACGAACGCCTCTGTCTCGCGAATGCTTTCTTCGAGGGCTTGTTTCACGGACGAGAACAAATCCCGGATCGACACAACAGCGATACAATTCCCGTTATCCACCACGGGCAGGTGGCGATAATTGCGCGTTTGCATCAATTCAAGCGCATCAGCCGCGCTATCGTTTGGCGACA
>DGNZ01000391.1 GCA_002389175.1 Rhodospirillaceae bacterium UBA4479
AAAACTCGCCGACACAAAGATCGCTGAAATCAGGTTACTTCGGGAACTTATCATTCGGCAGAACCTTCTCAACATTGCTAATAGGTGGTGGAATTTCCCACGTTGTTAAGAATGCAGCACCGCCAGCAGCGGCAACAAGCAAGAGCAATACCAAGGCTATCGTTAGCTTTCCCATGTTTTCTCTTCGGTCCTTTTGGGCGTCAGGCGAAAACCACCCGCACAGAATACTTCCTTGGTAAACGACCATCCGCCTACCCGCAATTCAAGCTTACGCACAACTGTGGCAATAGTTTGATGATCTTTATCATCAAGCCTGTGTCGCTCTGCGCTTTTAACTCTGCATGATTCCGACTATTTTCATGCAAATTGGACTAAGTGCCACAGTCAGCGCGAAAAATAGCTGTCATTGAGACGGGAATATGACCGAGTCAGAGACGAATACAGACGATCAATCACCAGCGAAGCCTATCGTCCTTGTGGGACTCATGGGTGCTGGGAAATCGTGCGTGGGTCGGCGCGTTGCGGAAACCTTACGTGTTCCGTTCATCGATTCGGACGAAGAGATTGAAAAAGCCGCGGGCTGTTCTGTAAGTGATATTTTTGATGTCTACGGCGAACCGGCATTCCGCGATTGCGAGCGGCGCGTGATTCAACGCCTTTTAGAAAGCGGCCCCAGCATCATCGCGACGGGTGGTGGGGCGTTCATGGATGATGCTGTGCGCGAGACGATCAAACGGATTGGCCTATCAATTTGGTTACAAGCCGACCCCGAAGTTTTATTCCGGCGCACAAAAAAATCCAAAAACCGCCCACTGCTTAAAAACGATGACCCGTTGGGCACATTAAAAAAACTCGCGGCGCATCGTTATCCCGTTTATCAGAATGCCGATGTGACCGTAGAAACCGGTGACGAAAGCTTAGAAGCAACCGTTCAAAAAGTATTAAACGCCATTCCAAATACCAGTTCTGGATCACAAAAATGACAACCCATATTGAGGCCGAACGCGTTCATGTCGCGCTCGGAGATCGCAGCTACGACATCATTGTTGGCGACAACGCCATCGACCAATGCGGCAAGATTATTGCCAAAGTCGCAAAGTCCACGCGCACCATCGTCATCACCGACGAGAACGTCGCCCCGCATTGGTTGGAAAAAGTCACTCAATCCTTAGAAGGTGCAGGTCTAAGTGCCAAAAGCATCATTTTACCCCCGGGTGAGCACACAAAAAGCTACCGCCAACTCGAAGCCTTGTTGGACGAGCTTTTGGATCAAGGCATTGATCGCAAAACAACACTGATCGCGCTTGGTGGCGGTGTGATTGGTGATCTGACGGGGTTCGCCGCTGCCATCGTGCTCCGCGGCATTAATTTTGTGCAGATCCCCACGACATTGCTGTCACAAGTTGATAGTTCCGTCGGCGGGAAAACCGGGATCGACACGCGCCAAGGCAAGAACTTGGTCGGGGCTTTCCATCAACCCTTGTGCGTTATTGCGGATACCGCGACCTTGGATACACTCCCCGCCCGTGAACGCCGTTGTGGGTATGCCGAAGTCATCAAATACGGTGTCATCAATGATCGGGGCTTCTTTGACTGGTTGATTGAAAACGGCCAACGCGTTCTGGACGGTGATCCAGATGCCCGCCGAGAAGCCGTCATCCGTTCGTGTAAAAGCAAAGCCGCTGTCGTTGCAGCCGACGAGAAAGAAGTCGGCCTTCGTGCCCTACTCAATCTTGGGCATACTTTTGGTCATGCCATCGAAGCCCAGGTCGGTTTTGACGATGTGCTGAAACACGGCGAAGCCGTCTCCATCGGTATGGTGATGGCGCTGGATATGTCTGCCCGTTTAGCTGTCGCGCCCGAAAGCGCAAAGGACGAGCTAAAAGATCATTTAGACAAATTGGGCCTGCCCACAACGCTGACCGGGTTGGTTGGTGACAATTGGACATCCGCTGCGTTGCTAGAGCATATGGGCCGGGATAAGAAAACCGAAGGCAATCAGCTTACCTTTATTCTGGCGCGTGATATCGGGAACTCTTTTGTCGCCAAGGACGTCGGCCAAGAAGTGGTCGCAGCAACCTTGGACACATTCATCGCCGATGCGAGAAATGCTATTTAACGATACCGATAACGGGACGTTATAACTGAAACCCAAGAACTAATTTTCTTCGTTTAGGAAGGACAACACGATGATAGAAATCGGCCTCGCCATTTTGGTATTGCTGATACTTTCTGGCTTTTTCTCAGGCTCTGAAACTGCACTGACCGCAGCATCAAAGCACGTGATGCATTCGGCGGAGCAAAACGGCGATCATCGTGCGCGCCTGGTGAACAAGCTGCACGAGGACAAAGAGCGTCTGATCGGTGCCATCCTGTTGGGCAACAACCTGGTCAACATTCTGGCATCAGCGCTGGCCACAAGCTTGTTGATTGAATTGTTTGGTGACAACGGTGTCGTCTTTGCGACCATCGCAATGACGTTATTGGTCCTGATTTTCTCTGAAATCCTGCCAAAAACGTACGCCATTCGAAACGCCAACAAGATGGCCTTGGCGATTGCCCCCATCATCCATCCCGTGATTATGGTCCTTGCCCCCATCACATTAGCTATTAATGCCCTCGTTCATCAGATGTTGTCGATGTTCGGTGGTGGCCCCACCGCAGACGAAAACCGCGAAGCCGCAGAAGAAGAACTCCGTGGGGCAATTGAACTCCATGACGGGGATGAGCCAACGGTCAAACAAGAGCGTGACATGCTGCGCTCTGTTCTGCAGTTAAACGAAGTCCAAGTCGAAGAAGTGATGACCCATCGCAGCAACGTTGCGACAATCGATGCAAGCCTGCCGGTCGAAGAAATCGTCAAACAGGCCATCGCCAGCCCCTTCACGCGTATCCCTGTTTGGCAGAACGACCCCGACAATGTTGTTGGTATACTTCATGCCAAGGCACTTTTGCGTGAGATGATGGAACGTGGCGGCAACGTCGGTGATTTGGATATCATGACCATCGTATCCAACCCCTGGTTCATTCCGGAAACAACCCTGTTGCAAGATCAACTCGAAGCGTTCCGCTCGCGCCGGGAACATTTTGCTTTGGTGGTTGATGAATACGGCTCAAACATGGGAATCGTGACGCTGGAAGATATCATCGAAGAAATCATCGGCGATATCGATGATGAGCATGATGTCGAAGTTGTGGGTGTGACCGCACAAGCAGACGGCAGTTATCTGGTAGATGGCTCGGTGACATTGCGCGATCTGAACCGTGAATTTGAGTGGGATTTACCCGATGAAGAGGCGGTGACCATCGCCGGGCTAATCTTGCATGAATCGCGTCGCATCCCCGATATTGGTCAATGCTTCATGTTTCACGGCTTTCGGTTCGATATTGTCGGACGCGAACGCAACCAGATCACTCAGGTCAAATTGATCCCGCCAAATGACGAAGATCCGGAGGAAATGGACGAAATTATAGAAGTTAAAGATTGATCTGAGCCAAACGCGCTCGGATACCCTTTAGTTTTACTACTTCAACTCACCCCCAGACTAGCCTACACTATTTAAATGGTGGGAAATGATGACGCTGGATACAATTTTGGGTCTGGCCGAGTACTTGGGAGGAGATTGATATGAACCGGAAGATCGTTCCAGATATCGTTCAACCAACCGAGGTGGCGGGTGTCGCCGCTGACGTTTTGATCACAGATGCAGCAAAACTCATGTGTGATAAAAAAATCGCTGCACTTATCGTCACCGATGCCGATGGAAAATTGATCGGGATTGTGACCGAGCGTGACGTAGTTTTCCGTGGCGTTGCCAAAGGGCTTGATCCGAATGTCAGCACCATCGCCGACATTATGACAGCCAACCCCGACACACTGTCGCCAAACGATAGCGCGGCTGATGCGCTTGAATTGATGCAAACGCGCAATTATCGCCACCTGCCCGTGGTGGATAACGGGAATTGTATCGCTGTTGTGTCGATCCGGGATTTGTTCTCGTCCGTGAAACAAGCCCTCGAAGAAAGCA
>DGNZ01000166.1 GCA_002389175.1 Rhodospirillaceae bacterium UBA4479
CGATCTGATGAATTACGATGGCCTGCGCGCGAGGCAAACCTTGGCTCGCAAAAAGGGTATTTACCGCGGAATTGGCTTTGTTTCAATGGTCGAAGTTACTAACCCCAGCCCAATGTTCTATGGCATTGGCGGCGCGCCTATTGCATCTCAAGATGGCGCAACTGTGCGCCTTGATGCGGGTGGGGCGCTCCATGTTTCATCTTCAATTACCGAACAAGGACAAGGCACAAACGCCATTCTCGCGCAGATCGCGGCTGGTGTGTTTGGAGTTGATCTCAACCGCGTGAAAGTCACTACAGGCGACACCGCAACCACACCCTATGGCGGAGGCACATGGGCTTCGCGCGGTGCCGGAATTGGCGGTGAAGCTATGTTGCAAGCAGCGCAAGCACTGAAGGATCAAGTGCTCGAAGTGGCAGGTGTCATGCTGCAAACAGGTGTTGAAACACTCGACATTCAAAGTGGTGCCGTCACTGATATCGATGGCTCTGTACGCCTGACTTTAGCAGATCTTGCGCGTACAGTATATTATCGTGGCAATGAATTACCTAATGATCTCAACCCCGAACTAATTGCTACGCGTCATTATCGCGTTACCGATTTCCCATTCGTATTCACAAACGGCGCAATGGCTGCGCATGTGGAGGTTGATATCGAAACAGGCTTTGTCAAAGTGCTGCACTTCTGGGCTGTCGAAGACTGTGGCCGCGTCATCAACCCCTTGTTAGTGGATGAGCAGATCCGGGGCGGCGTTGTCCAAGGCATCGGTGGCGCACTTTATGAAGAGTGCCACTATTCGCCCGATGGTCAGTTCCTCAATGCTACGATGGCCGACTATATGGTGCCCATGGCCAGTGAAATGCCAGAAATCACAATCGCTCACATCGAAACGCCAACTAAGACATCCATACTTGGCGCGAAAGGCGCGGGAGAGGCGGGAACAGGCGGAGCGCCCGCGGCGATATTGAATGCTGTGAACGACGCATTGTCGCCATTGGGGGCAAGCATTTGGCAGATGCCCATGACGCCAGAACGTATTTTGGCGTCACTCAATCAGGCAGACTGTAACTAATCTTGCATAGAAAAAGGCGCGCCTTCAAATGAGCGCGCCTTTCTATATTCTGTTGTTGTGAAGCGTCAATTACTCGACAGCGTAGGCCACCGGCCATTCAACGCCTGCAGCTTCTGCTGCGGCAAGATAGGCTTTTAAAACTTCGCTACCTGGCATGCCACGGCTGTCCGCTTCAGTGGCTTGCTGCTGTGGGAAACCAACAAGTGATTCCGCCCAGCCTGCACGTGCATCCGCGGGTAAAGACTTCACGTTAGCCCCCGCTGCCTCTAAACCGTCAAGTCCACGCTTTTGGGCTGCGTTCAAAGATGCACCGGATTGGTCCTCATAGGCTTGGCCAACTTCACGAATAATCGCTTGGACATCTTCTGGGAGGCTCGCCATTGTTCGGCTGTTCATTGTCAGCGCATTGACTGGCATCGCACCGAAACCCACCAATGTATAGTTGGGTGCAGGCTCATGAAATTTGAAGCCAAGATAGGCAGATGGGAACATCAACCAGCCATTATAAACGCCTGTTTGAAGCGAAAGATAGCCATCTGGCAATGTTGATTGCACAGGGATCGCGCCAGCAAACTCTAGCCACGGTAAGTTCGGACCCGCGCCACCAATTTTGACACCTTTCAAGTCGTCAACCGTATCCCACGGGTCTGTCGTGCCCAAGTGATAGTTGTCCCAACCATGCAGGCCTAATAATTCTTGTTTGTACTCCTTCGTGAACTGCTCGGTGAGCCACGGAACATCATTATATACCGAGCGCACAGCCGTCATCGCTTGTGCCGAATCTTGGGATCCGAAAGGCGCGTAGTAAGGGAAATTGTGCAGGAACAGTTTGGCAGGCTCAAAACATATGCAGTACGCGCCTACGTCAAGAATACCGTTCTGGACTGCTTCTAACGTCTCTGCAACACCAGCGATTGCGCCGCCATATCCTTCGACAAATTCGATTTCATGATCTGTCTCAGCTGCAACACGGCGCACAACTTCAGGTACGAAAAAATTTGCAGTATCAGTCACATATACCGCCGGACCATTTGGATGACCAGAGCCAACACGAAGCGTGAACGTGTCCGCCGCGAGTGGAGCCACTAAAGCAGAAAGTGCGAGAGCCCCAAGGCTTAAGGTTATTGTCTTTTTCATTAAAGTTCCTCCCAGAATGTGCGGCCTTGACCGCTTATCAAGCACTGTTTGCCAATTTAGTCGGCTTTTTTATCAGTTGCAGGTAACGCAATGTCTGCACATCGCGTCGCGGTGGTCAAGAAACTCTATGGCCGATTCCAAAATTAATTTATCAATCGCTAAATAAGCGCTTGATCCTAACGCCCCATCGGTTAGCGTTCTTACATTAAGCAAATATTGTATAGGGAAAGCCAAAATGAAGGTACATATTAAGGGCGCTCGTATGCTGCATATTATCTCAGCATTCTGGACGCTCGCTCTCGCACTTCTCATTTTTGGCGACGTGATGGGCAGAATTTTTCTGACACGACCTATTCCGGGCACGAAAGAAATTTTACAAAACTCAATCGTAACAATCACGTTCTTGCAAATCCCTCTGGCAATCTACTCAGGCTCGATGCTGCGCACGACGATACTTTCAGATGCCGTACCACCAACGATGCGGCGTATCTTACGCACCCTAGCATCCCTTCTCGGCCTAGCACTTTTTCTTGCTTTGATATGGGGTACGATCCCGTCATTTTATGACGCCTATCGTATAGGCGAGTACGAGGGCGAAGGCTCATTGCGCGTACCAACTTGGCCCGTGCGCGGCGCGATTGCGGCAATGTCCGCATTTGGCGCTTTTGCTTATGCCTACATGATTTGGATCGATTGGCGCGGCGAATTAGTGCTAGAAAATGAAGCGCCTGGCGCTCTGCGACGGTTAGAAAATTAGGAGCGCACGACATGGGTGGTGATATTGTACTAATGATGCTCGGCGTACTGATTGTATTGATCCTGCTTGGGGTCCACATTGGCGTCGCGCTCGCACTGTGTTCCGGTGTGGGAGTATACATAATGTTCCGTGGCAATACGGAAGCAGCTCTCTCGATAATGTCTAACACCGCCTACGAAGCCATACGAAAGGACGTTTTCGCAGTGATCCCCCTCTTTGTCTTAATGGGGGATTTTGTCTGGCGATGCGGGGCCGCAGGAGACTTATACCGCATTTGCGATCGCACACTGCGCCGCTTGCCTGGCCGTCTCGCTATTGCAACAATCGCGGGCAATACCGTGTTCGCGGCGGTCACCGGAGTTTCCATCGCGTCCGCTGCTGCGTTCAGCCGGATTGCCTACCCTGAAATGATGAAGCTTGGTTACAAACAAAGCTTTGCTCTTGGCGCTGTTGCTGGCTCTGCCTGCCTTGGCATGTTGATCCCACCATCAGTGTTGCTAATCGTTTGGGCTATCTTGACTGAAATGTCAGTGGGTGCATTATTTGTGGCGGGTATTGTTCCAGGCATGGTGCTTGCGTTATTATTCTCTGGTTATGTGATTATTGCTGCGAAGATGAACCCTGAAATCGCACCGGCTTATGACAAGCCAATGACTGAACCAACGCCAGTGGAAAAACGTTCTGAGCTGATTGGGGGCTTAGGAATTCTCGCACTCATCATGGTAGTAATTGGCGGTATTTGGCTAGGTTGGTTTACCCCGACTGAAGCAGCCGCTTTCGGTGTTATTTGCGCGCTTATTATAGGCATCATAAAAGGTATGCGCACCGATGATATCATCCAAAGTCTCTATCAAGCTGGCCGCACAACGGCGCCGATCATGTTCTTACTGATCGCTGCTCAAATGTATTCTCGCCTTCTCGCGCTGGGGGGCGGGGTGAATTATATCCAAGGGATCTTCATCGACAGCCAGCTCAGCCCCTTTATGCTGATCCTGCTGATGGCGTTCATCTGGTTAATCCTTGGAATGCTAATCGACAGTATTTCGATCATCCTTTTGACAGTGCCGATCTTTGCGCCGCTGGCTGTATCGATGGGTTACGACCCAGTTGCTTTCGCAATCTTTGGTATTCTGATTATCGAAGCAGGTCTTTTGTCACCGCCTTTCGGGCTTTTGGTCTATACGGTAAGAGGATCCGTACCCGACCCTACGGCGACGTTGAAAAAGATCTTCATCGGCTCCGCACCATATTT
>DGNZ01000259.1 GCA_002389175.1 Rhodospirillaceae bacterium UBA4479
CGTCAATATCCTTTTCTTTGTTGTCTCCTTGTCGACCACCTTTTGTTTTTCGACAACATCTTCTTTTGCCTTGGTCTCCGAAGCTTCAGCATCAGCAACTTGTTTCTGAGCCTGATCAACCTTCGCGGCAACAACATCATCCAAGAATGTCGCGACACCTTGGGCTTTAGATGCTGTGACAACAGCAACATCAGCGCTTACTTCAACAGCTTCGGCTTCGACTTTTGCTGCTACTTTTGCGGCCGTCGCTGCCTCTGCTTTTAAGGTTGCCGCTTTGACACCTACCTCAGCAGCAGTGAGTTCGGCTTCAGCAGCTTTTAGTGCCGCTGCATCTGCAGCTTCTGCGGCTGCTTGAGCAGCTGCTTGTTCTTCGGCCGTTGTCGCCGACGCAGCGGCCTCAGCTGCCGCTTGCGCGGCTTCTTCTGCCTTTACTGCATCATTTGCCGCCGACTCCGCTTCTGCTTTCGCTGCAACTTCATTCTGCGCGGCTGCATCAGCTTCTGCGGCTTTTTGGGCGCTCTCTTGTGCGGCTTGTTCAGCTTGCTGTTTTACGGCTTGCTGTTCTTCAACGGCCTTTTCGATCTCTTCGAAGACTTCGGCAGGTAACGTTTCGCGAACACCCGGTAAGTTTTTCGCGGCATCACCAAATGCCTGACCAAATTGGCGCGCCGTCATTGTAAACGGTTCGGACGGGTTGGACGCCCGACTTGCAACAGAAATAGCTTGGAAGGCTTGGTTGATGGTCTGCGAGCCAGTGTCTGTAGAAATCGTCACCTCACCCACGATTTGCCCACGTTCGTTCGCAAGCGCGATGGTGATTTGGCCAGCACCGTTGACGTTACCGCCACCAGCTGTACCGCGAATACCAATCGTGGCTGTCGGCGTTTCGATGACCATGGCATCGACGCCGGTCTTAGCGATTTGACCGGATACGAACGTAAACGCACCCTGCAGCAACGAAATGGCAGCCTGGCCTTCTTGCTCGCCCGGGTCATAGATCATTTCATCCAAGACCATGCGGCCTTCTTCGCCTAGCGCGAATGTACTTTCGTCGGCAAACACAATACCGACGGCGGCCCCGTCGGCAGTTTCGATCACGTCTCCTTGGTAAACAGCATCCCCAATCTGCAGCACAACGATTGTGCCATCGGCGCGCGTGACTTCAACGCCGCCTTCAAGGGTTTCTATGGTCCCAATGGGTTGAACTTGGGCTAGTTCTTGGGCCTGTGCAAAGGCGCCATCAACACGTGGGCCTGCCAGAACAGTGGCCGTTTCGCCGTTTAATTTTACGCCGTCTGATGTCGTAATATCGGGTGGGTTCGGTTGGTCAAAATAGTCGGTGACGATGACTTTTTCACCGTCAGGACCTTCGATAACAAGATCACCGCCTTGGCGATCAAAATCAGCTTTTAAGAACCAAGGACCATCCAAGACGACGTCTTCGCCTGGTTTGATGTCCAATACCAAAACGTCTTGTTGGTCATTCCCGATGCCAAGCATCGAATTTTCCGGCAGGCCTGTTTTCACCATGCCGAATGACCTTGTAAATTATTCATAAAAACCCGTTACCCAATTACCCAAATATCGATCAGAAAACAGCCATTCTGGCAGTCTTCACAATTCGATTCTTATTAGTTATCGTACGTCTGCCCCGAACCACCTGTGATGCTGGTCACTATTTTCATAAAATTTTAGCCAAAATCAAAGCGTTCCAAGTCGAACTAGACCATAGAAACCCGATATAAACAGGATAAAATTGATGCATAGTGTTACAAGTTTAGATGACCTTATCCTGACCGGTCCAAGGACCGACAACTTCTATGAGAATTAAATGAAAGAGCCACAATTTGAATGGGTATTCGGCTACGGTTCATTGATGTGGCGACCCGGTTTCCCGTACATTGAACAAACGCCAGCCGTGCTAGAGGGATACCATAGGGCACCGTGTATTTATTCTCATCATCATCGCGGAACACCAGACCAACCTGGGCTCGTTCTCGGCCTTGATCAGGGCGGCGCATGTCATGGCATTGCCTTTAGAATTGACATTAAGAAAAGAATTCAAATTATTGAATATCTTCATGAAAGAGAGATAATTGGATACGCATATATCCCTGCATTGGTCCCGATCCAGTTAAATGCTGAATGCGTTGATGCTTACACCTTCGTTGCTGATTTCAACCATCCACAATATGCAGGAAAATTGGATATCGACCATGCTGCTGAGATCATTATGCAGGCGGAGGGCATGAGTGGTCACAATCGAGACTACTTGATGAACACGGTAACAAAACTCGACACCGAAGGTTTTGCCGATCCGCACTTAAAATCCCTATTGCATCATGTGCGGTGTTTAACCGGTGAAATTGATATGGGTGGTGGGATTTAATGTTGGGCACGGATTATACTTCGGCGCTCCCCTTTTCATGATATTATATTTGGATTCGAAGCTTTACGTCTCATTAACCAACGAAGGATAGAGTAAGTTATGGCTGATGATGATTACGGCATGCAAAGTGACGGCTCGCGAAGCGAGATGGAGGCTGTCCTCAACGTTAAACTTGAGGTTGTTGCCGTTCTTGGCACTGCTGAGATGCCAATCAGCCAGATCTTGAAACTGGGTCGAGGTGCGGTGGTTGAGCTGGAACGAACTGTTGGTGAAGATATTGAAATTCATGCCAACAATCAGCTTGTTGCCAAGGGTGAAGTGATTGTCGTTGAAGATCGTCTTGGTGTGACCATCAGCGAAGTTATCAAAAGCCCCTCTCGAGTAATTTCTGGATCAAACAAAGAGTAGAAACGACAGATTTGGTTCCGAGATGAATAATTCTTCAGAAGTCTATAAAACTGCAACTTTGCTCATTGATGAGTATGGTGATTTTGCACAAGCAGGTGCCTTTATCAAAGCCGATGAAATGGCTGATAAAGGTGATCTTGTAGCACATAAAACTTGGCTTCAGGTCGCAAAAGCTGTCGAAGATTTGCTATCGATGGAACGCCCTAAAAATTCCGTGATGCATTAAGCGGCTGCTGTCCTTAACCTTTAGGAACGCATTCGTAAGCCGTGACTACAGTCCGGAAATAGTAAGTGTTTTCTTCTAATGAGCGCTTCACGCGATGTGCTTTTTTGCCGAATTGTTCGCAATGTTTCTCGGCCTTACGATCTATAAGAACCCGGTTTTCTGCAGAGTGACGAATAGAGATGCCGTCACTATCGGCGTGAACTTGGGCGCAAGCGCTCAATCCCAAACACAATAAAGCCCCTACACTGATTGTAGCTTTTGTCATACAAAATGCCTATCATGGGTTGGTCGATGATACAATTACACACGGCAAAACCCGGGGTTAAGATTTATGAATTTGTCTGGGACATTCCCTAAGCTGACCGAGAATGAGCGTCAACTATTGCTTGATTCCGGGAACATTAATTCATTCAATTCAGGCGATGTAATCATCGCTGAAGGTGATTCAGTTGACGCTTTGATGTTTATCAAATCGGGCAATATTCGAGTCACGCGGGCATTTTTGGATAACTTGAATGCTGAGTTCGCAGGGCCGTTGGGGCCCGGTGAAGTCGTTGGTGAAATGTCATTCATGGATGGTCAAGGAGCCAGCGCAAGCTTGATCGCTGACGGCCAAACGGAAATTTTAGAAATCCCTCGCGAGACAGTATTTAAGTTGATCAATACCGATACAGGTTTTGCAGCTCGGTTTTATGAGTCATTGTTTTTAGATCTGGCGAGGAAACTTCGATCGACCAATCAAAGAGTCATGCCTGTCGCTCCATGATCTTGGTTCAGTTAAGATTGAATTTCCTAACGATCGAATGTGAGAGCTGTGCTGAGCAACCTACTACCCAAGGTTTGGAAAGCTGTTTACGTCGGTCACTTCTGTGAGACCAATGTTCGTATCCGCGTCACGACGAATAGCCAACACGTTTAAGCTACTCACACTCCCATAAATATTCTCAGCATTTTGAAAGAAGTTATCTGCATTGAATAACGCGGGAGCGTGCCACCATACCCGGTAGTCATGATCAAAAAGCCATTGCAGCAACGCTGGAGAATTTGATTGATGATCATTCTCCATATAGATCACAGGACGGAATTTATTGATCATTGTCTCAGCGCCATTGAGAACACTTAGTTCCATCCCCTCCACATCGATCTTCATTAAATCAAGGCGTGGTAGCTGATACACATCGTCAAAACGATTGAGTGGTACTGTTAAGCCTTGATCAGCTGGGGTTACGAAACTAATGCCACCAAAATTATTTTGCTGACGATAATCAAGTGCTGGGATGACGAGTTGGCCCGCTTCTGATGATAGCGCATAGGGATAACAGTCCACATTCATCAGACTATTCAGCGCAATGGTTCCGCAGAGTGCTTGAAACATGACGGGTTGCGGCTCATACGCAACGACCCGACCTTGCATACCCACGTGTTTGGCAAGTCGAACGGTGTGCGCGCCCATGTTGGCACCGACTTCTGCAATCACGCTACTGGGCGAAGTGATGGCAGATAATAGTGCAAATTCCTGCTGACCGTACTCGCCGTAACGAAGCAATGCTTGTCCCACGTAAGTATCATTCTGATTGACCAGATACGTGGCATCTCGACCATGCACAATCTTATTAAATCCATCTAAATCAATGGCTTGTTTCGTACTTTGCATTGTCAAATCCCCTCCGCGAAAACCAAATTATTTTGCGTCAAAAGAGCAAAGAAACGATGAACAAACCAAAGGTTACATCGCTGGTCTGTTCAAAAATGCCGTTATTATATCTAGATTTTATTTTGGCGCCGCAGTTCCCTTAAAACGACTGCGATGGCGCGCGCATCGTCAAGTGCATTATGCGCGGCACCTGAATACGGTATGCCGAATATCCCCGGCAATAATGAGCTGAAAGCTGGCTTCTCAAGCAACGCCTCTGACAAAAGTAGCGCTTTGAAATTAATCTCGGGCGGCAAAACAGAAGGCATTTCAAGTCCATGAAGTTTGCAGTTTATTTCCAATATTTGACCATCGCGACCATAGCAAACCATGGCCACTGCATCATTGGGAACAAAGTTTAGGAATGCATTGAGAGCATCACCGAAGCTTATTCCATGCTCATCTACATCATTTTGCGAGATGTGCGTGAGATTTTTAATATAGTTACTCAGTTTTGGGTTAACCTTAGGGCGAATCAATGTTTTGAACGCATCCAGTTCCAACATATCGTTGTCGACATCTATGGTGATAGCGCCGAGCTGGATGATCTCAGGATACCGATCAATATCCTTGAACCCCTTCTCCATGAACCCTTCCCAACTTGTGAATTCAGTGTCGTAGACAACAATTTTTCCGTGCGCCGGAATGACAGACATTTTCCAACTCTACCGAACGTGTAAATAGGTAATCATCATGCAGATGGATCAGAAAAGGTCTGCCCAGATACGGCCGGATGATAAAGTGGTTGGACAACATTACCTGCGGGATCTCGAACATGAAATGACCGCGCGCCGTCAACATGATCGTGGGGTTCATCCATTAAGTCTGCCCCCTCGCCCTTTAAGAATGCATACCATTCATCAAGTTGCTGTTTGGTATCGACCACAAAGCCAAAGTGATCCAGACATCCGCCCTCGCCCATTGGTTTCTTGGTCCTGGCCAGTGATAAGTTGTCGTTCCCTAGCGTAAGGTAAACCAGATTTTCCGAGGCGCGCCACAACACAGTCATCCCCAAAGTGTCGACGTAGAACTTCTCGACGGCCTCTATGTCATCGACGATGAGGGCAAGGTGCCTTAGGCCGTTAAAGGGCTGTGGTCTTGTTGTCATCATCATTCCTTCCCACGTATCGGATAGCTTATGATTAAATGTCTGAACACACATATGGGGATTTTAGCGTGTATTGCATCATCGTAAAAAACGTTCTGAAGCCAGGCACCAAAGATGATTATATGGCAGCTATGTTACCGAACGCGACGGCGAGCGTTCGTGATGAGCCCGGTTGCCATCGCTTTGATGTATTGGAAGCCCGTGAAGAGCCGAACACCTTTTATCTATATGAGATTTACGATGACCCTGATGCACTAACGGCACACAAGGAAACAGCCCACTATAAGGAAAGTCGCATTGTGCTTGCCGCTTGTGTGGACGAGGTCAGTGTCATTCGGGCTGATGTCCTGCATCGTGTACCCGAACAATAATGGCCAAATTATGCGTGTGATGGGGTAATTAGAGACCCAGTTGAACAACCCAGAAAAGCGATAACCAAGCTAGGGAAATGGTTGCGAGTATCCGTATATGTTTGCCAGCAAACCAGTTTTGCATGGTTTGTTCCCCATCCTGGCCAACAGCGGTCCATTGGATGACAAAGTAAGTGCCGACAAAGATATAAATATTGCTGCAAAGCAGTCCCCAAGTGATCAAAAGCCCCACGAATGTCGCCGGTGGCTCCATAATCCCCAATAATTCGAGGGCAGGCACATGCGAAGTAAGCCAAAAAAGTAAGATCAACATCAGGCTAGCGCCATTAACGAGACCGTCTTCCCCCTCTTTTCTCATATTGCGAAGTGTAGATGGTGATATTTGTTCCATGGAATAGATTCTCCGGCACTCGTTACTGCACATATCGATGTGCTTGGGCTGTCAATACAGCAGGACTGTCAACTTATGTAGTCGTTTATAGTGTCCATAAGTTTAGTATTTATATCACAGGCATCAAGTTGAGTTTAGTGAAAAATCTTAGTTAAGGCCTATTGTGCCCAAAATCGATTTCTGGAATGTCATGATTCAAGATTATGAGATTTGATAGAGTAACGTTTTCAAACACTGAAATTGCAGACTTACCCAAATAAAAACCCCCGAAAGCAGATGCTTTCAGGGGTTTAAATGGTAGGCGCTACAGGGATCGAACCTGTGACAACCTGATTAAAAGTCAAGTGCTCTACCAACTGAGCTA
>DGNZ01000393.1 GCA_002389175.1 Rhodospirillaceae bacterium UBA4479
GATCATCATCATGACCGATGCTGATGTCGATGGAAGCCACATCCGCACATTGTTGCTGACGTTCTTCTTTAGGCAAATGCCAGAACTGATTGAACGCGGTTATCTGTATATCGCCCAGCCCCCATTGTACCGTGCCAAGCGTGGGAATTCACAAGTGTATCTAAAAGGTGACCGCGAAATGGAAGGCCACCTGTTCGATGCGGCCATCGATGATGGCACCGTATTTGTGACTTTTGATGGTCAACAAATCGGCTCCAAAGACCTCAGGAACTTGGTTCAAGAAGCCAATCACACGCGCAATTTGTTGTCGCGTTTGTCGAACCATGTGCCGATTGCGATTTTGGAACAGGCCGCAATCCTGGGCGCGCTCACCCCTGATATTCTCAGCAATCCAGAACATGGTGCCGGGGCTGCTGACTATATTGCCAAGCGTCTGGATGCGTTGGAGACCGAGCATGAGCGTGGCTGGGTCGGCACCGTCACCGATGATGGCGGCTTGCAGTTCGATCGTATGTTGCGGGGGGTGACGGAAACCCATGTTATCGATGGCGCAATTATGCGATCCAGCGATGCACGTGAATTGGATAAACTGGCGGCTGAGCTACAGGCGACGTTTGCCAAACATGGTCAACTGACGGCCAAGGATAAAGAATACAGCATCACGGGTCCGGTATCGCTGGTCGATAAAATTACCGAACTGGGCCGCAAGGGTGTGTCGATCCAGCGCTATAAAGGGCTGGGTGAAATGAACCCGGATCAATTGTGGGAAACGACGCTGGACCCAGAAGTCCGCTCCTTGCTGCAGGTCCGCGTCGTTGATCTTCTGGATGCCGAGGAAGTGTTCTCAACCCTGATGGGTGACGTGGTCGAGCCCCGCCGAGAGTTCATCCAGAAAAACGCGCTCAAAGTCGCAAACCTCGACGTTTAGGGAGTCACCAAAGAATGCCAAACAAAATCGGTGTCATGGTGTGCGGGCACGGCTCGCGCAGTAACGCGGCGGTCGAAGAATTCGCGGCCATGGTCAAACAACTGCCGGCGCATTTTACCGATTGGCCGGTTGAGTTTGGGTATCTGGAATTCGCCAATCCGGTGATCCGCGATGGCTTGGACAGTCTGCGTGAACAGGGCTGCGATCATATCTTGGCCGTGCCGGGCATGTTGTTTGCCGCGATGCATGCCAAGAACGATATTCCGTCGGTCCTGAACACCTACGCGGAAAAACATGGCATCACCGTACAGTATGGCCGTGAATTGGGTGTTGATCCGAAAATGGTTCGCGCCGCCGCATCACGCGTCGAAGATGCACTGAATGCAGCTAACAAAGAACACGGCGAAGTGCCACGCGAAGAAACCTGCTTGGTGGTCATTGGCCGCGGTGCCAGTGACCCAGACGCCAATTCCAACGTATCCAAAATCGCCCGCTTGTTGATGGAAGGCATGGGCCTGGGGTGGGTCGAAGTCGGCTATTCGGGTGTGACCTTCCCCCTGGTTGAGCCTTGCCTGGAACACGTTGCAAAGCTCGGGTTTAAGCGAGTCATCGTGTTCCCGTATTTCTTGTTCACTGGGATTCTGATCGACCGTATTTATGGCTTCACGGATATCGTTGCCGCCAATCATCCAGATATTGAGTTCGTGAAAGCGGGCTACTTGAACGACCACCCCGAAGTGGTTGCGACGTTTGCCGAGCGTGTGACAGAAATCCTGGATGGCGATAACGCGATGAATTGCACCATGTGTAAATACCGCGATCAGGTCTTGGGTTTTGAGTCCGAAGTCGGCCTGCCCCAAGAAAGCCATCACCATCACGTCGAAGGACAAGGGGCGACGGCGCCGGGGTCCAACGTCGAAGATTGCAAATTATGTGCGTCGTTCTGCACCGGGGCATGTCGTCTGGTGATGACAGACGCCCAGGCCCATCAACACCATCATGATCACGAGCATAATCATGACCATTCGCATGACCATCACCACCCGGTGTATCCGCAGGCGGATCATCCGATGGGACCGGAAAGTGTGCGCAAGTACCTGAATAAACACTGATGGCCTCTGCTAATAACTCAAAACAAACCGTCGCCGTCATCGGTGCCGGAATGACGGGCATTACCTGCGCGCGGGCACTTTATGTTGCGGGATACGATGTGACCGTGTTCGAAAAAAGCCGAGGTTTGGGCGGCCGTATGGCGACCCGACGCGTGGGGAAAACGCTGACGATTGACCACGGGGCGCAATTTATCACGGCCCGCTCAGATGCATTTAAGTCATTCATGCAGCGCGCATGCAAAGCGGGCACGGCGGAAATTTGGCAGCCAAGATTAGGTGAAGACGAAGAAGCCGTTGACGATGACTGGTACGTTGGCAGGCCCCGAATGAATTCGTTCCTGAAGCCATTGGCGCAGGGATTGAATATCCGAGAAAAGGCGACCGTTTCAACGATCACACGCGATGGGCAAGGTTGGCGCATCACCTTTGCCAAAGGCGAACCTGAAACCTTTGATCGCGTGGTCTGCACCACGCCTGTCGATCAGGCGCGGACATTGTTGGCCACCGAGCCACATATTATTGAGACCATCAAAGATGTCACCGTGGCGCCGTGTTGGGCATTGTTGATGGCGTCCGAGGCGCGGCTTCGTGTGGATGGTGATGTGTTGCGGGCACCGACAGATGATATCGCCTGGATGGCACGTAATGACACGAAACCGGGTCGTGGTGCGGCGGGCAGTGTTTGGGTCGTCCACGCCAGCGTGGATTGGAGCCGCAAAAACCTAGAGATGGACAAGGATGATGCCATCGACGCGCTGTTGGCCTTGGTGGGGAAAGTTACCGGGGGGAAGTTGCCGACCACGACGTATGAATCATCGCACCGCTGGCGTTACGCGCAAACCGAAAACCCACTGGGTCAGCCCTTTGTCGCGACTGACGATGGCACCCTATATGTCGGGGGGGATTGGTGTTTGGGGGCGCGTGTTGAATACGCCTTTGAAAGTGGAAATGCCATCGCGGCAGCACTGATCGAGGCGGTCTGATAGACCTTTTCCATTTAGGTCAATCATTTTACCAATTATCGCATTTTAACGCGTAAATCGCCTAAATACCTGTTATTTCCCTCAAATAAGCCGAAAATAAGCGCATCATTGCGATTTCGACATCGCGCCGTTTGTGCTGAAAACCGCCCCAAAGAGGAACCCAAGGTTTGACGAATACCACCACCAACCGCACCCGTTTTGAGGGAGATCTCAGCGCCCCCGACCCGATCCCGGCAGAGGGGATAGAGGCCGCAACACGTTTGATGCAAGACGGTCGGCTGTTTCGATATGGCGAGGACCGGGGATCGATCCCCGAGGCGGCGATGCTCGAAGAAGAGTTCGCGGCCTACATGGACATGAAATACTGTGTCGGTCTGAATTCTGGCGGTTGTGCACTATATATTGCGCTCAAGGCGTCGGGTTTAGAGACAGGTGACAAGGTGTTGCTCAATGCCTTTACGCTGGCCCCCGTGCCGGGTGCCATTGATCACGCGGGCGGTGATGCCGTGTTGGTTGATATCGATGATCGGTTTGTGATCGATATCGATGATCTTGACCGCAAGGCCACGGCTAGCGGTGCCAAGTTTTTGATGCTGTCATACATGCGGGGCCACATTCCGGATATGGATCGGCTGATGGCCGTGTGCGAAAAACATAACCTGATCGTTATCGAAGACTGCGCTCACACCATGGGGGCGGGCTGGGATGGTCGACTGACGGGCACCTTTGGCGATGTTGCGTGTTTCAGCACACAGACCTTTAAGCACGTGAATTCGGGCGAGGGGGGATTGCTGGTTACCAATAACGAAGACATCGCGGCGCGGGCCGTTCTGCGATCCGGCAGTTACATGCTGTATGCACAACACCGCGCGCGGCCCGATATGGAGGTGTTTGAGAAGTACCGCGCCTCAACCCCCAATTGCTCGATGCGGATGTCGGGTCTGGTGGCGTCGATCCTGCGGCCGCAACTGACAGAACTGGATGAACGCAATCGGAAATGGCGGCACATGTATGATGTGTTGGCACCGATGATTGACACCATCGATCATCTGTCGATGCCGATACGGCCCGCCAAAGAAGGCTTTGTGCCGAGTTCCCTGCAATTCATGATTTCAGGGATCGATGATGCGCGCACATCGCGGTTTTTATCCGAAGCCGCCGCGCACGGGGTTCACATCAAATGGTTTGGCGCGGAAGTACCCATTGGCTTTACCAGCCGCCACGATCATTGGGCGTATTTGAACGGCATGGGCGATGTGCCGAATGCGGATGCCGTGCTGCATGGCCTTTGTGATATCAGGTTGCCGTTATGGTTATCGGATGAAGACTGTGCCGTCATCGCTGCGGTATTGCGCGAAGCGATGACAGCAAGTGCCGAGGCTGCTTAACAGCCTGCAGAGCAGTTTCCACCTGAATCAAACGACATCGTTTTCCCACTTAATGGCAAATGAACCGGCATCGTTGCTGCCTGCATAAACGTGTCTGTTTTGGTGCCTTTGATAACTTCGCCATCTTTGGTTGCGACTTCGTTGGCGTGCGATGCGATGACGGATGTGGGCTTGATCAATTCATTGACGACGAACGCCGCTTCTTTGGGACCAGTCGTAAAGGTGCCGCCGATGTTCAAGACAACCAGCTCCGCACCATATTGACGTGCGACGACGGTTTCTTGTTCGGCTGTGACGCCTGTGTCACCCGATAGATACGCAACAAGACCGTTAGAGAACGTCACCACATATCCCGTCGGCGGGCCGACATACGCGGTTAAACCGGCTTCTTTCATCAGCGCGCCAAGGCCGCCATCCAGCATGGCCGGGTTCACGCCATTGGAATGTGCAGCGGGCACGGTGGTCAGGGTAATGCCGCCAACTATGCGCGATGCGCCGAACCGCACCAACTGTGAATTTTTAGCATCGCCACCGAGGGCTTTCAGCTTATTGCCAAAGAACCGGGGCATTTCACTGTGTCAACGCCGGAGTAAAAACA
>DGNZ01000006.1 GCA_002389175.1 Rhodospirillaceae bacterium UBA4479
CCCTCACCTGTCCTCTCCCCCACTCCGTAGGGGAGAGGGACCCTCGGATTCAAATTACTCTTTCTAATCCCTCTCCCCTTTTCGGCGGAGAGGTTAGGTGAGGGGCTCTATAAAAATCAGTTGAACGAAATTTCGACCTTACCCAGATCGCCAAAATCTCCGACCACATTATCGCCGGGGGCAACCTTTACAGCGCCCGTCATGGTCCCCGTGGTGACAACATCACCAGCCTTGAACGGCTTACCTATACGAGCAGCTTCTTCGGCAGCCCAACGGAGCGCGTCGACAGGATCACCCATCACATCTGCGCCCTTCCCTTGTGCGACTTTTTCACCATTCAGGTGCATCGCTGCCGGAGCTTTCGATAAATCAACATCTGGCCAGTTTTCGATTTGGGGGCCGCGGACGAACCCAACGTTAAATGAGAAATCTGAAATACAGAGGTTTGCCCCCGCTTCGGCAAATCCACCTTCAAAACGACAGCCGACAATTTCAATCGCAACCAGCGCATGATCAACGGCGGCGATAATATCGTCGCGGCTGATGTCGCTTGCATCACCTAAGTCCCGGCCAATCACAAACGCGAATTCACATTCCACAGCGTCTTGGTGGGCGGTCTTGGCCCCGACCGTTGCGGGAGTATCCGAAATATGTTCAGCGAACACAGGGCCAATTGACGGCCCCGGCACGCCCAGCATTTGCTGCGCCAATTCACTGGTCGCTGCGACTTTCCATCCGGCACGGGTCAGGCCAGATGCATCAGCGCCTGCGGCTTGTTCTGCATAGGCATCTTCGCGCGACGTAACATGTGCAACATCGGCGCGCGGCAAAAGCGATCCGTCGTGGCGTGCTTGCCAAATGCGCGGGCCTAAATCAGCCATCATAACCCTCCACAACCATCAAGCGGCCTTCTGAAGAGGCTTGGCGTACGGCCATGGGGCCGGAATATTCAACCGAGCTGTGCCATGCCTTGGCCCGTTCCATCGAAGGGAATTTGATCACAACGACACGGGGATACGCCAACTCGCCTTCAAGAGCTTCGATCTCTCCACCACGAACCACGTACTCACCATCGTAGATCGCCAAGGTCGCCGGGACCTGGGCGCGGTAGGCTTCGAATTCTTCTGGGTTTGTCACGTTCACTTGCGCGATGATGTAGGCGGTCATTGAAATCTCCGAAATGAAATTGAGTAAATTGAATTAGCCGAGCAGCTTTCGAATAGGTTTGCCGTCTTCGGCCCATTCCGCCCAATTCCGTGGGCCCAAGCCGTACTTGTTTTTATGATTGGTATTGGCACCTGCCTCGACCAGCGTACGACATACATCTCGCTGCCCCCGTGCGGCCGCCATCATCAACGCTGAATTTCCATACGCATCCTGGGTGTCCGCATCGGCACCTGCGCCCAGCGCTGCTTTGATCGCATCCGCATCGCCCCGCGCCGCAGCCGCCAAAAAATCATCGCCTGAAAGTGCATCTGTCATCGGTATCGTTTCCCAAAAATTAGCCCCATGATTGAAGCGATGTTGTGTTTATTCGACGAAACGTCAAGTCGGATTGAAATGAACAGTTCCGTTACCGGAAATATCGTAACCATGCATTTCTGCCGCCCGGGCCTTGAATGGCTCAGTATTCGTAAAGGCCATGAGCTTTGCCATAGGCCCCTCAAAATAATCGCGGCGGCGAATAAGTAGATCGTATCTTTCGCGCTGTAATGGAATGAAATGCAATCCCAGTTGATGCGCCACCGTTCGAATACCAAGCCCGGCGTCGGCACGCATTTCCAACACAGCCATGCCCAAATCCGTTTCAGACCGTGCTTCATCATCCAGAATATCCAAGTCTGGCAGCTTATATCCCGCTTCGTTCACCAGATGTTGGAAAAGTACACGGCTACCAGCTTGGGGTTCACGGACGATAAATCGAAAATTGGATTTGATGGCGTCGGCCAGAGTTTGGATGTTTTCAGCACTGTGTTGCGTGATCAGCCCTTGTTCCCGCCAGGCCCATTCCAACAAAACACATTCCAGACCCACCGTCGATTGACTAGCAACCGAAACATTGTAACCGCCATCGGTGATATCAAGAATGTGCATACCACAGGCAACGGCTTGGCCTTTTGCAAAACGCTCCACCCCATCCAGGCTACCTCCTGGCATGATCGCCAGTCCACATTCAGATGTGCGAATAGCCCATTCCAGCAATGGATCGTGTGAGCCAACGATAACTGGCGGTGCAGGTAATGCGTTGCCGTGGTTGATCAGCGGGAATGACGCCGTGCGTGCGAGCCACAGATCAATAAGGTGTTTAGGAAACAGATACTTTCCCGTCGCTTTGGTAAACGGGATTTCACCCTCGGCGACCAGATCATAAACCTTACGCTCCTTGATCCGGAGATAAGTCGCGACCTCTTTGGTTGTCATTAATTCGTTCATGACCGTACCTGTTTACGCCCCCAAAATGCCAAAACCGTCATGGCGGGGATTCACCCTAAAATTCATATGACTTTATTTCCGTTCGATAATCGCTATCTATGCCCTAAATCCGCGTTAACGGGTAGCGGCAAAAAATCGCGAAGATGGCACTGCTGATCATCATAATGCTGATCACGGTGGGAGGGACACAAAGAATATGAAGCTAAACGGAAAAGACGTCCTTATTTGCTCGTGTGAAGACACGATGGCTTTGGATGGCGACACCATCGCAAAAGCAACAGGCGGAGATGGCACTTTACGCCCTGCCCGTCATTTATGCCGTGTCGAAATGGATCGCTTTACGGATGTCGCAGGAAAATCTGAACACCTGCTTGTTGCATGTACCCAAGAAGCTCCGTTGTTCTTAGATGCCCTAGAAGACATGGGTGAAAATGCGCCGACAGCTTCATTTGTAAATATTCGCGAACGCGCCGGATGGTCTGAACTGGGCCAGTCCAAAAACAAAAACATCACGGCCAAAATGGCTGCATTGATTGCCGAGGCATCATTGGAAATCGGCGATGCGTCATCCGTATCGATGATTTCCACAGGTATTGTAATGGTGCTGGGCAAAGACGATGCCGCCATCGAAGCCGCGCGAAAACTTGGCGATCGCATGGATGTGAGTGTCATCATCGAAGGTGGTGCCGAGATTACACCGCCTGATGTCATGGACATACCCATTTTCATGGGGAACGTGGAAACTGCCAGCGGTCATTTGGGGGCCTTTGAGGTTCGCGTTGAAAATTTCCGCGCAACGGTCCCATCCTCGAAATCGAAACTGGAATTTACCGGCGTTGGCGAAGGCGGTATTTCAACGTGCGATCTGATTTTGGATCTTCGTGGCGGCACGCCGTTATTCTCAGCACACGAAAAGCGCGATGGCTACTTCAGGCCCGACCCGGCCAATCCAGGCGCTGTGGCAGAAGCGTTATTCACACTATCCGATATGACCGGCGAGTTTGAAAAGCCACGCTATGTTGATTATGACGCTGGCATTTGCGCCCATTCTTCGAGCCGAATTACTGGCTGCACCAAATGTCTGGATGTCTGCCCAACAGGAGCGATTGAACCCAACGGTGATAAGGTAAAATACGACCCATACATTTGTGCAGGTTGCGGTTTGTGCGCTGTTGTCTGTCCCACGGGTGCAGCGAAATACAGTCTTCCAGCTGGGGATTCCTTGTCAGATCGTCTTCGTGCGGTGCTGGGCACTTATACCAAAGCGGGCGGCGAAACCCCTGTGCTTTTGGTTCACGATGATACCTTCGGTCGTGACATCATTGCGCTTTCGGCGCGGCATGGTCGTGGCTTGCCGGGGCACGTGCTGCCGTTCACTGTCAATCAGGCGACTCAGGTCGGCTTGGATACGGTCCTTCACGCCTTGGCGTTGGGGGCAGTTCAGGTTGCGATACTATTGCCGCCATCGAAACGGGCTGACCGTGATACGCTTTTGGCCGAGTTTGAGATCATCGACACCATCACGGATGGTTTGGGCTATGGCAAAGGTCGTGTCGTTCTGATCGAACCTGATGAACCGGATCAACTGGAAGCCGCGCTGTATGTCGATGCATTGGGTGCCATGCCGACGGGTGATGTTGTTGGCATGGGACGCAAACGTTCGATCTTGCGTTTAGGACTTGATACGTTGCACCGAAACGCCCCCATACAGCCCGAAGAAATTGCCCTACCTGCTGGTGCACCGTTTGGGAAAGTTGAGATTGATACTGAGGGCTGCACGCTTTGCTTGGCTTGCGTTGGCGCATGTCCCACGGGTGCCCTCAAAGATAACGAAAACATGCCACAGTTAAGCTTTGCCGAAGATTCATGCGTGCAATGTGGTCTGTGCAAAAACACCTGTCCTGAAAAAGTTATTTCATTGGAACCGCGTTTGAGCTTCCGCGACGAAGCACGCAGTCATCAAGTGGTCAAAGAAGAAGAGCCGTTTTTGTGCATCCGTTGTGGTAAACCATTCGCAACGCACGCCTCTCTCAATCATTTGACTCAGAAATTATCCGGTCATGCGATGTTCCAAGGCGGCGACCGCCTAGACCGAATTAAGATGTGCGATGACTGTCGGGTCGTCCAGATGACCGTCAACGATGACAATCCATTGGCTCATGGTACCGTGCCTATTCCACGTACCACCGACGATTATTTGCGCGAGCGCGAAGAATTACGTGCAAAAGCAAAACAAGATATGAAAGACAAGGGCATCACCGACGGCGAGGCATAACATCGACAAAGTGATCTGTTATCCCTACATATAAGCGAGGGTATCCAGATCGCTGCCATGTTGTGATCATTTAGGAATTTTGAGATGGACGGAGCCACTACAATCGCAAACGACCCACCGATGATCGATCCATTTGGTCGTCATGTGTCTTATCTGCGGGTGTCTGTTACGGATCGCTGCGATTTCCGCTGTGTTTATTGCATGGCAGAAGACATGACGTTCCTGCCGAAAAAAGATGTCCTGACCCTCGAAGAACTTGAACGCCTGTGCACGGCATTCATCCGCAAGGGTGTTCGCAAGCTTCGTTTGACCGGTGGTGAGCCATTGGTCCGTCGCAATATCATGAGCTTGATCCGCAATCTCGGAAAGCACCTGGAAACGGGGGCGCTTGATGAATTGACCCTGACCACCAACGGCAGCCAGTTGGCGAAGTATGCCGAGGAATTGGTCGATGCGGGCGTAAAACGTATTAATGTATCTGTCGACACGCTGGACCCTGATAAATTCCGCGATGCCACGCGCTGGGGTCGTTTGGAACAGGTCATGGGTGGTTTGGCCGCTGCGAAAAAAGCGGGCCTTAAGGTCAAGATCAACGCTGTAGCGCTGAAGCATCTCAACGCAACAGAATTCGATGATATGATCAGTTGGTGCGGCGACAACGCCTTTGACCTGACACTCATTGAAACCATGCCACTCGGCGAAATCGGCGAAGATCGCGTAGATCAGTACTTGCCCTTATCGCAAGTGCGCCAAGACCTGGAACAACGCTGGACGTTGACCGATATCCCCTATCGCACTGGCGGCCCCGCACGGTATACCGAAATTGGCGAGACGGGTCAGATGCTCGGGTTCATTACACCATTGACCCACAATTTCTGTGAAAGCTGCAATCGGGTTCGCTTGACCTGTACCGGCACGCTTTACATGTGCTTGGGCCAAGATGATGCCGCTGATCTGCGCGCGCCATTACGTGCTAGCGATGATGATCAATTGCTCGAAGCCGCCATTGACGAAGCGATTGGGCGCAAACCAAAAGGCCACGACTTTGAAATCAGTCGTCGTGAAGCCAAGCCTGCCGTCAAACGCCACATGTCTGTGACTGGCGGCTAATTCTCATCTGTGATTAATTTAGGCGGCGCGCTCTGATATCCTGGGACCGTGACCGTTGCTCTGCCAAAAGCTGCTGGGTCAACGACCGTTGGCGCTGCTCTAATTCTTGTGCCAACTGAATTTGATTTTGAGTCAGCTGACGTTGTTGGGTTTGAAGCTCCTGGCGACGTGTCCGCTGTGCCTGTACGATGGCGCGCCCATGGCGTTGGGCTTCGCGGGTGCGTTGCTCGGCTTCGGTCAATAGATCACGCACACGACGTTCGGTTTCTTGATTAAGTTGGCGTGTGCGCAAAATTGCTTCGGCCCCGTCCAAGGCGCGTTGCAGCAGACGAACGGTCTGCACGAGTTGCCGGGTCAGTTGTTGGATTTGTTGTTCAGGATTGAGGTTTCTTTGCCGACCACCGACACATTCTTGTTTCTTGGTTTCGGGATTGTATTTCAAAAAAAATCGCCCGCAGTCTGCCGTGGTGTCGGCACGGGTATGCGCGGGTGCAGAAGTCATCAAAAAGCCAAAAAACAAGACCGCCATAGCTGCCCTGAAGAATAAATCTACAGCACACACAGATTTTTGAATTGACGGTCTGGTCTGTATCGGCATTTTGTTCATCATGAAAAATATACTGAAATCTCTGCTTATACCGTGCGCATTTGCATCTGTCTTTATCACACCCGCCGCCCAGGCAGAAGTGACGATGGCCACATGCGAAGCTGATTACAACGCGATGCTCGCCGAAGCTGCGCAAAACCGTGCTAAATCCGTATCAGAAATCGAATTCGCGCTTGGTCGGACAACCGATAATGAAGCAGCAGCACGCCTTCAAGAAGAACTTGAAAAATCCTTCGAATCCGAAGAAGGCTTTCGCGGCCTGGCATCGGTCGCTTATCGCGACTGCGTTCGGTTCGTAAAATCCAAGGGATAGTTGGCTCAGCGCCAAATTTCACAATAATTTTCTGAGCGAATTCAGCGGCTTATTTCGCAACTGCGAAGAAGCCCTTTTCCTGAGCTATACACTATGCCAAAACCTTGGCAGCGCCGGGGGTCTGCCCGGCTTTCGTTCACAAGCCTAAGGATTTGACCATGGATTTCGAAAACATCATCGCCGAAACAAAAGAAGGCGGCGTCGCCCTGATTACATTGCATCGCCCAGATGCCCTCAACGCCCTGAATGGCGCGTTGATCGATGAATTGGGTGCAGCCGTGGATGCGTTCGAAGCCGACGACAGCATTGGCTGCATCGTGGTCACAGGATCCGAAAAAGCATTCGCCGCTGGTGCCGACATCAAAGAAATGCAGGCAAAGTCCTACATGGATGCGTACATGGAAAACTTCATTTCCAAATGGGAACGCATCACGAAATGCCGCAAACCCGTCATTGCTGCCGTCAACGGCTTCGCGCTGGGTGGCGGTTGTGAATTGGCCATGATGTGCGATTTCATCATTGCCGGCGACAAAGCCAAATTCGGTCAGCCTGAAATCAAATTGGGCATCCTACCAGGTGCCGGTGGCTCCCAACGTCTAACCCGTTTTGTGGGCAAATCCAAAGCCATGGAAATGTGCCTGACCGGACGCATGATGGACGCCGACGAAGCTGAGCGTTCGGGCCTGGCCTCCCGCGTGGTGCCGGCAGCTGAGCTGCTTGATGACGCGCTGAAGACCGCAACCGTCATCGCCGGTATCTCGAAGACGACGACGATGATGGTCAAAGAATCCGTCAACCGCTCGTACGAAACCACGCTGGCCGAGGGTATCTTATTCGAACGCCGCATGTTCCACGCTGCGTTTGCCACGGAAGACCAAAAAGAGGGCATGGCCGCATTTGCCGAAAAGCGTAAGGCGGCTTGGCAGAATAAGTAAGTCACCGCGTAAAGATCCCGGATAGTGCATTTGGCGCTTCCGGGAACTCTCTTCGTTTTCCGCAGTATTATTTCTTCAGTATTATTTCTTCATAGCCAGCGTCAGCCCATCGCCGATGGGCACCAGCGACAGGTCGACGCGCTTGTCATTTTTCAGCATCTCGTTGAACGCCCGCATCGCGACTGGGTTTTCGCCCTTTTTGCGGCCGTCAGCAACATCGCCATTCATGAAAATATTGTCCACCGCGATCACCCCACCTGTGCGGAGCAATTTTAAACAGCGGTCAAAATAATCCGGATAACCTGGTTTGTCGGCGTCGATGAACGCGAAGTCATAGCGCCCCTGCTCGCCTTTCTTGATCATTTTGTTGAGTGTCTTCTTCGCTGGGCCGATGCGCAGATCAATCTTTTTTGCGACGCCCGCTTTTTCCCAAAACGGCACGCCGATTTGCGTGTATTCATCGGAAATATCCAACGCCACCAGCTTGCCCTTTTTCGGCAACGCAAGGGCGACGGCGAGCGCGGAGTACCCGGTAAAGGTCCCGACTTCGATGCAGCGCTTCGCACCCAGCATGCGGACCAGCATCTGCATGAACTGCGCCTGCTCCGGCGAAATCTGCATCATCGACATCGGATGCCGCGCAGTGAGTTTGCGCAGCTCAGCCATCACGTCGGGCTCACGCAACGATACGTCGAGCATGTAACTGTATAGTTTGTCCGTCACCTCAATAGTGCGTGTACTCATGGTAATCTCCGCTTTAAGCGCCAATGCGCATTGAACCTAGGCCACCCCATGCGCTAGTTTGCCGTCCATGAGCGATAAAGTCATCTACCACATGTGCCGCGCCGATGAATGGGCCGAGGCAGAGCAAACCGGATCATACGGCGGATCCAGTCAGGACAAAGCCGACGGCTTCATTCATTTTTCGACGCGCACCCAGGTATGGACGTCGGCCGCGAAACATCGTCGCGGTCAGGACAATATTCTGTTGCTTGAAGTGGATGCCGCCGCGCTGGGCGAAGCACTTAAATGGGAAGCATCACGCGGCGGTGCACTGTTCCCACACCTTTATGGACCGTTGCCCGTCTCGGCTGTCATGAATTTGACCCCGCTTCGCCTGGATGACGACGGTGTGCACATTTTCCCTGATGGCTTTCCACCACCAGGAACGGAGTGACATCGTGGATTTATATAACCTGCTTCGCCCCCTGATCCATAAACTGGACCCAGAACGTGCGCATAATCTGGCGATCTGGACACTGCAGAATCGTCTGATATCGGGTGCGCCGTTCGCCGATCCCGTGCTTGAAAGCACGGTCTGGGGGAAACGGTTTTCTAATCCTGTTGGTCTTGCCGCTGGGTTTGATAAGGACGTCGCAGTTCCCATGCAGTCGCTGGCATTGGGATTTGGGTTCGTTGAAATCGGATCCATCACGCCGCGTCCGCAACCGGGAAACCCGAAACCTCGCTTGTTTCGATTGACCGAAGACAACGCCGTCATCAATCGTATGGGATTTAATTCTGCAGGGGCAGATTTTGCTGCGGGCCGATTGTCGAAATTACCGCCAAAACCGCACCCCGGTATCGTGGCCGTGAACCTTGGTAAAAACAAAGAAACCGAAGATGCCACCGCCGACTATCTGATTGGCGTCGAGAAATTGGCGTGCTTTGCAGATTATCTGGTGATCAACGTGTCATCGCCCAATACACCGGGCCTGCGCGCGCTGCAGGATAGGTCAGAACTGGTTTCGCTGGTGACCCAGGTCCGCGCGGCGCTTGATATTGCTGTGCCAGAAAACACCCCGCCCCTTATTGTCAAAGTCGCACCTGACCTGACAGATGAAGACATTGCCGATATCGCCGATGTCGCCATGTCCGATGATGTCGATGGATTGATTGCCACGAACACGACAATCGCCCGACCGATGAGTTTAAAGAACCCGTCAAAATCCGAAACCGGAGGCCTCAGCGGTCAGCCACTTTTCAAGCCATCTACTCAGATCTTAAGTTCGCTGTACCAAGCGACAAAAGGCCAAGTCCCGCTGATCGGCGTTGGGGGGATTTCATCAGGTGCAGATGCGTATGAAAAAATACGCGCTGGCGCATCATTGGTTCAGTTTTATTCGGCAATGGTCTACGAGGGGCCATCCCTACCCAGCCGCGTCTGCCGGACCTTGGCAGGATTGTTAAAGCGCGATGGCTTTAATTCTGTCGCCGATGCTGTCGGCGCCGATCACCGATAAAACTTTAACCTCAGGCCTGTTGGAATTGTGCTGAAGCCATCGACCGATTGACGTCGACCATGGCCCCCACGAATGATGCGTTTTTGGTTTCGCAAACTTCTTGCGTACTGCGATCCACAAAAATCGACAGGCTAAGGAGCTTGCCCCGAATATCAACTGGTAACGGGCTTTCCGGGTGTGTCACCGACGCCTGTACCATCGTCCAGAGACGCAGATTATACTCTAACGCATGACGTAGGTCCGTATGACTGCCAACGGATGCATCGTTCAACATCTGAGCAGCTTTTGCGAAAGCACGCCCCTCTAAATTGCGGATGCTGCCGCCCGTCTTGTCGGTGTTTGAATAAGCCTGATAGGCATGCGCGTTCATTGGTCGTTCCTAAATTATCTCGGCGAGTAGCGCCGTACTATCTTGTGTGATTTGCAGGCCGCTTAGGCTCAGTTGCTCGCGAAGATCGGCTGCTAATAGGCGGGCTGCCTCTTCGTTTAAATCTGCCTCAACCAAGTTTTGCGCCCCGGTTTCCAACGTATTGGAGAGCTGCGTATTGAACGAATCTCGAACCTGGAGCGATGCGACGTCCCCACCAAAATTCTGTGATGTAGTTCTGAGAGAACCCCGCACACTATCCAATTGATCCAAGGCAGCGCGAATATCCGCATCGCTTTGAAATGCGTTGAAGCTGCCCGATGCATTGCCCAGCCCCAAACCTGTGGAGTCCGATGCAGCCCCCTGAATATCAAGCGTGGTGCCACGATCATTCACTGGAATGGAAAGCTGTTCAGATGTCGATGTTAAGAGCGATGTTCCACCAAACGATGAATCAGCAGCCAGAGCATCAAATTGTGCTCGGACTCGATCAAATTGCTCTGCCGCGATTTGGCGTTGAGTCTCATCTCCACCCAATGCCGAACGTGCAATACCACGCAGTTGATCATTCAAATTTGATAATGCATCCAAACCATCAAGTGACGTTTCGATGGCTGATATGCCTTGTCCAATTCTGTCTTTGGCATTCAGCAAATCATTAACCCGGTCACGGATGGCGCTTGCTTCATTAAAGACTATCGGATCATCAGCTGTTGATTGCGCCTCAAGGCCTGTGGTCAGGCGGCTTGCCGCTTCGTTTCGGACTTCGGCTGTGCGCTGCAACGATAGCAGCGCCCCACGGTCCGACGATGTTAAAGATATATCGCTCATACTCACCCAATACACATAATGTCGAGGAAGTCTCAGTGACTGTAATCACACGATCTCACTTTCCAGGGTGATGAGCATCCCTCGGAAAACCACAAATTGAGATTATTTTTTGGGTTTTATTCTTCGTGCGTAGGGGGGCCGAATAACAATCGACTGACGATCCCAATCGCTGACACGATGAACAGTATTCGAACAATATGGTGGGTCGATACAAACGCAACATCGATATGCATCGCAAGACTGATCAACGTCATTTCAGCTAAGCCGCCAGGCGCGAATGCAATCCAAAGCGCGTATTTATCAAGCGCGGTCAACGCGTGCAGACCAGCGGCTGCCCCCATCGCTAGACCCAGTGTCACACCAGCACCAATGATGCCGATCCCGACGGGATTGATCAGTTGGTGGCGCTTCACCCCCACAAACCGACACCCGACATTGGTGCCGATTACGATCTGCGCAATATTGACCAGCTCTGCAGGCGGTTGTGCGCTTGTTACACCCATAAAATGGACGATCGCGCTGACCAACATTGGGCCCAGCAATGCGGCCGCCGGGACTTTCAACTTTCGTGCGCCAAAATACCCAACAAATGCACAAACAAACAAGATCGCCCCATCATTTAAGGCCAAGTCAGCCATGCTACCCATGGGCGACACATCAGGCGGCACGTAGCCTTCGAATAAGCGAAAATAGAACGGTATCAGCATCACGGTGAACATGACCCGTGTCGCATGTATCAATGAAATGGACCGAACATCTGCGCCATATGATTCGGCAATCAAGATCATTTCCCCAAAGCCACCCGGGGTCGCGGATAAGATGGCTTCGCGTTTTTCCAAACCGCCATACTTCTGGAAACCCCACGCCAGGAAAACCGTCACAATGACCACAAAGATCAGCAAAACAACAATGCTGACGATCCAACTGGATGCTTGCCCTAACACATCTGGAGTGAACGCAGACCCCAGCATGACGCCCAGCACGCTGATCATCGCGGCACGGCCTTTTCCGGGGCCTTGCAAACGTACCCCGGCCACGGCCAAGCCTGCTGTGAACAGCATTGATCCGATCATCCAAGCCAGTGGAATATTCGCCAATGAGAACAGCCAACCGCCAGTAGCCCCCCACAACAACGTTCCCACCATAAACGGAACACGTTGTAAGACACTTCGGGTTTCCGGTTTATCCGGGCGGTCTTCGGCTTCTTCGTACCTACTCAAGAGCTGAACTGCTCCTTAAGGATACGTTCCTCGAGATTGTGTTCGGGATCGAATAATAATTTCGCCGTTTCCGTGCGGTCTTCTGATACCACAACAGACTTTACGTTTCGGACTTCAAAGAAATCTGCGGTGGCACTGACCAATCGATCATTGGCGTCTAAAACTTCGAACCGGATACTGGCATAAGACGGCAATAACGCGCCCCGCCAAGTGCGCGGGCGAAACGGACTGATCGGCGTCAGCGCTATTAGGTCATTACCGAGCGGAATGATCGGGCCTGCTGCAGACAAATTGTATGCAGTGCTTCCTGCCGATGTCGCAACCAGCACACCATCGCAGATCATTCCGTCCATCCGCAGGACATCATCAACAAAAATACTGATCTTTGCCGCCTGCCTGGTTTGGCGCGACAGCGACACTTCATTAACTGCAATCTTGGTATGAGTCTTACCGTCCAAATCAACAGCGGTCATTTGAAGCGGATGTAGTTCAATCGTTTCAGCTTTATTTAAGCGTTCGTGTAAGCTGGCCTCGTCGTAGGCATTCATCAAAAAACCGACCGACCCCCGATTCATGCCGTAGATGGGTGTTTGCAGGTCCATGTGATCATGAATGGTATGCAGCATCATCCCATCACCGCCGAGCGCAACAATCACATCAGCGTCGGATGGATCAACACCGCTGTAGGCCTTGGTCAGATGTTCGCAGGCTGCAGCTGCCTCAGATGTTGGCGCCGCAAGAAATGCAATTTTGTTGAAGCTCATAAAAGCTTATCTCCTGATCAACAATCTAACGATAAGCGACGGGCATTCAAAGGTCGGATATTGGGGGTTTATTGATTATTCGGATCAGGCACCAGAACGCGTTGCTCGATAAACCGAAAGACACTTGTATCCGTACCATGCACGACGATCAGTTCAATATTCGCAATCAAGACTTCGGGCAGAGCTGTTTCAATATCGATCAGCGCATACCCCTCGACGTTGGCGCGCATCGGTAGCGGCAAATCACCGTTATCTAATCGAAGTGCTACAAACCGCCGACCCGCGATGTCCGCAAGCCCGGTGACTGTCCCTTGGATTCTGAGTGGAATGGGACCCGCATCGCGGAATAAATCGCCCAGGTCGCGACGCAACAATGTAATCTTTGATCCCGTATGCACCCCGCTAAGGGGCAATTGTGCAACCATCCCCAAAACTGGCTGAACGTCTTCCAGTAATGAAATGCGTGCCGTGCGCTCGGCCCGATCTTGGGCTGATCCCCCGGTATCATCGGGGCCTGCGCGCAACGAAATTCGGCGATACGGCGGAATGCGCCCCTGATCAATCAGATGGGTGCCAATGTCGGCGAACTGAAGCCGATGTTCTTGGGCATCCATGGCGGGGAGATTGAGTGTCAGTAATTTAAACGCCCCAAACGGCGTAATCGTCGCCGAGATTTCACCTGCATCGGGGCGCTTGGAATCCTTTGGTCCAAATGCGACTTCAGTCGCTTTGCGGTCAATCTTTAGAACCGGATCATCCGATGTGCCATCAATCCATACGTCACCAGATGCCCGCATACGATATAAATTAGGGGCCTTGTCTGGT
>DGNZ01000139.1 GCA_002389175.1 Rhodospirillaceae bacterium UBA4479
GATATTTGATTATAAAATATTAGATTCTTATGCACTCGTTTCAAGGTTATTTATTTAAAAAATAACCTTTATAAGATGCGACCTTTGATCGGTACCTTACTAGTCAGCTGCGGAAGCGCCAGCCGAGTCGGCCTCAGCCATTTCTTCGCGAAGCCTATCAGTCGCTGACATGCGCGGTTTGGCGAGCGGTGCGATCAGCGAATACAGCACGGGCGTCAGGAACAGCGTGATAACGGCTGCCAGGCCCAAACCACCAAAGATCACCCACCCAATCGCATTTCGGGATTCCGCACCAGGACCAACGCCCAGGATCAATGGCAATCCCGCCAATACTGTTGATATCATCGTCATCATGATGGGGCGGAACCGAACCATTGATGCAGTAAGCGCCGCTTCCTTGGCTTCCATGCCCCCATCACGCAATTGATCAGCGAACTCCACCATCAAAATGGCATTTTTGGCCATGATACCAATCAACATCAATACGCCGATCTGCGAATAAATGTTCAACGTCGTGCCCGTTATCGCGAGCGCAAAGATTGCCGCACAAACACCAAGAGGCACCGTAATCATCACCACCGCAGCACTCGTGACCCCTTCAAACTGTGCGATCAATACGAGGAACACGACCAGCAATGCAAAAAGGAAGGTGATCATTAGGTCATTTGAGGTCTCATTCAACGCCTTTGCTTCGCCTAAGAAAATCAGGCCAACGTCTTGCCCTAAATGTTCAGTCGCAACGGCACGGACGGCAACAATGGCTTCGCGAAGCGTGTAACCAGGTGCGACATCCGCATCGATTTCAATCGCACGACGTTGGGCGTGACGATCCAGTTCTGCAGCAACAGAACTCTCGGAGAACGTAACCAACTGCGACAACGGTACCAACCGCCCGCCCGCAGCAGAAACATACAAATTTTGGATATCGTTTGGTTCGCGGATCGCACTCTCACTCGCCTGAAGCATGATCGGGATAGCCTGATCATCAATCGTCAATTCTGCGACCTCAAACTCATCGACAAGGACTTGGATCGTCGTCGCCAAATCTTCGATTGCGACCCCTAAGTCAGCCGCCCGACGGCGATCAATCTCTATCGACAGTTCAGGTTGGGTCGCACGAAATTCGACCCGCATGTTACTTAGCCAAGGAATTTCAGTTTCCAATTGACGAACGAACGCTGTGCTCGCGGTAAAAATCTGCCCGTAGTTCGCGCCGATGAGTGCGAACTCCAATTGCCCATCGGCGTTACGTAAATTTAGGCTATTGCCACGGCTAACCCGTGCACGCGCGCCAGGCAGACTGTTGAGTTCTTTGTTTAAAGCACGCGCAATTTCGCCTTCAGAAATATCTCTTTCAGCCCAGTCGATCAGCGGGGCATCAACACTGCCGCGGTTCAAATCAAACCTGCCGGTAATCGAAAACATACGTTTTACAGTGCCTTGTTCTAAAAAAGGTTTGAACATGTTTTCGACTTTTTCGACTTGCCGATCCGTGTAATCCAGACCCACACCATCAGGCCCCGTTATACGTACGGTGATGTTGCCGCGATCTTCCTCTGGCACCAGTTCTTCACCAAGCGATTGGAACGTCATATACGCCCCGCCAACAATAACGGCACAGAGACCGATGACGATCACAGGCATACGAAGCGCCCATTCAAGCGGCGCCACGTAGATTTTCATGATTCGCGCGCCAATGCGGGCTAACAGATTGGGCGATTTCGAATCTGTTTCTTTGTCGGGTAATTTCGATGCCAGCATGGGCACCAGCGTCAGTGCAACGAATGAAGAAATCGCCACAGTGATCGACAACACGTACCCGAACTCTTGGAATAACTTTCCAGCCTGGGTTGGCAAGAAAGAGATCGGCACGAACACAGAAATGAGTGTTGCGGTGGTCGCGATTACGGCAAAAAACACCTGACGCGTCCCGATCACGGCCGCAGCACGCGCCTTGATCCCCTGGCTTCGAAGGCGCTGAATATTTTCCAACACGACAATGGCATCATCGACGACGACCCCGGTTGCCAAAACCATCGCCATCAAAGTTATCAGGTTAAGTGAAAATCCAAGCAGCCAGATGGCTGCGACGGAACCAATCAGGGCAACCGGAATAGCCAAAGTCGGAATTGCCGAGGCACGAAACTGTCCCGTAAATATCGCGATAACCGCGACCACAATCATCACGGTAAAAGCCAGTGTGGTCAGCAGTTCGCTGATCGCACCATTTATGAAGCGCGATTCATCGGCGATGGTTTCGATACGAAGATGCGGGATTTGTTGTTTAAGCCGTGCGGTCGCTTTTGCCACAGCATCGGCGATCAATATCGTATTGGAACTTGCCTGTCTGATAATGCCGAGACTGATGACCTGTCGTCCATCGAGCCTTACGAGTGTTTCCGCTTCTGCAGGTGCAAAGAACACGCTCGCAACATCACCAATTCTGACTGGATCACGGATGATTAATTCCTCAATCCGGTCTGGAGATGTCACAGATGCGTTGGCGCGAACCAGGACCTCTTGCTCGCTCGATTTGAAGCTTCCTGCGGGCACATCATAGCGGGCATTGCGCATGACGTCGGCCACATCGGCGACGGAAAGCCCATGCGATGCCAAACGCAAAGGATCAAGTTTAACGCGCAGAACACGTTCTTGGTTTCCAAAAATAGATACTTCCGCCACCCCATCGACAGAGGTCAGCTCAGGAACGACCTGATCTTCGACAACCCGCGTCAGCGAGTCGATCATCAATTTGTCACTCCAGACCGCGAGGCGGACCACCGGGGATGCATCGCTATCGGCTTTGATAACCGTTAAGTTTTCGACCGCACTCGGCAGTTGGCGTTCTATCCGGCTGACCGCTTCGCGTACATCATTTGCCGCATCAATAAGGTCAACATCTGGTGAGAATACGGCACGCAGACGAAAGTTATTTTCCTCACTCGATGTGCGGACTTCTTTGACGCCATTTACACGGGCGATGGCCGCTTCGACCACGCTCGCCACCTCGGCATCCATGGTTTCAGGTGACGCACCCTGATACTCGCCACGGACAGTGACAATGGGCCTATCGACATCGGGCAACTCCCGTACTTCGATGCCCAGGATTGCCCCAAAACCTGCCACAACAATTAAAAGGTTTAGGACGAT
>DGNZ01000193.1:0-870 GCA_002389175.1 Rhodospirillaceae bacterium UBA4479
AAAGTGTTGTAATGAAGGAGCAAAGACATGAGGTTTATGGCTATTGTAACGGTAAACAATCCAGAAATGTCTTCAGCAGACTGGATTGCTCATCATACAAAGATGCAGAAGTTTACAAGTGATTTTGTGGACAACGAAGTTTTTGCAGCGGTTAACAATAGACAGGTAATCATATCTGGCGAGATGAATGAAGCGGATCAAGCTAAAAAGGATGCACATGTAACCCGTCCTGAGAGCGTAGCATTTGATACACTCGCCCAAGTAACGGTGGAAGCCTTTAACTGTAGCTCAATGGATTAAAAGGGTGCTGTCAGACAAATGCGAACCAGTCTCTGAATGGCCAGTGACGGTCGCGTTATGCCGTACCGAGTTGACGCCACTCAGCGAGAGCGGCAGCGCGGTTAAGCTTGAAGTTTTCTCGGCTGTAGAGGTGGCGTTCCTGGTTGAAATGATTGTGGACCGAAGAGTGGACGGAGACGAATTTCTGCAAGGTTCGCATGCGCCTAAAGCGGATCATTGCCCGTTCTCTTCGTCGGAATGGCTGATGTGAATTCTCCGCCCGATTGTTGAGCCAGCGGCCAGTTTCCTGTTTGTCCGCGTTGCCAACGACTTTCATCGCAGCGCCGTAAGATCGCAGTTTGTCGGTCACGATGACATGTGGCGGACCAAAGCGCTTCATTGTTTTTCTGAGGAATTTCAATACCGCTTTGCGATCCCGGCGCTTGGTGACATAGCTTTCGAGCACCTCGCCTTCGTGGTCAACCGCACGCCAAAGATAATGGCGCTCGCCGTTGATCTTCACGAAAACCTCATCCAGATGCCATTGCCAATTTGAATGAGCGCGAAGGTGCTCAACCCGCTTTCTTCGGA
>DGNZ01000193.1:980-11936 GCA_002389175.1 Rhodospirillaceae bacterium UBA4479
ATACCGCGCTCGTGCAGCAAATCCTCGACGTTCCGTAGCGACAACGGGAACCGGATGTACATCATTACCGCCAGGCGGATGATCTCGGGGGACGTCTTGAAGTAGCGAAAAGGGGAGCGTTTTGTCATGGCAGAACGCTAAACTCCCGCCCTGCCCGGCTCAAGCCGGTTTCTTCTGACAGGGCCGCCGCGAACGTTAAAATGGAAGCAGGAGTCGCGGCACGGCGGGCGGGAAGCGGTCCTTCGCTGCACTTGCAAGGGCATCCTGACAAAAACATGAAAGCGGCCATTCGCGGCTCAGGTTCGATACCCCTATGCTGCACTAAGGCACCAAGGCGGGCCCGGCATAGTCGAGCAACGCTTCACACTCGTTCAAGTGCCTTATGCGGTTCAGTAGGAAAATGAACTATAATTGCGTCTTTAGCGCGCACTAGTCCGCCTTCGACAACCACACCCATAATCCCTGTGCGCCGGATCAGTTCTTTGTTTTTACGGACCAAAACTGCTGACAACAAACCAGGTAAAAAGGTGTCTATCTGTGCACAAGGATTGCGGAAACCTGTGATCTTAACCTTGGCTGTCTCGCCTATGTGCAGCACCGTGTTGCACGGCAGGCTGAGCAGATCGATACCGCGTGTGGTGATATTTTCACCGAGATCAGCAGGTGCAACGGCAAATCCTTTTTCAGCAAATTCCTTGAACAATTCGGATTGGAAAAGATGTACTTGTCGCAGGTTCGGCTGTGTTGGGTCCACCCGCACACGGGACCGGTGTTTGACCAGCTCGCCACAATGTGCGTCGCCCTCGACACCCAAGCCATCGAGGAGGCGAATTTCGGGAACAATGGTTTTTGAGAAGCGGTGGCTGCCATCCTGAGCGACGGCGATGACATGAGCGGTCATGGCTGGGGGGTTCCGGTTGATTTGGTCATTTGGGCGAGTGCGAGGCTTTGCCAAAGTGTGGCGTTAAAGGCGTCGATCAGTGTGATGCCGGGGGGAGGCGTGAGTGTCTCGGCGCGTCCCGTTAGGGGGCCACCGCCGAGGATCAAAACCTCTGCCCCGCCCAGTGCCATATCTTGAGCCACGGCGTCGCTCAGTGCCGGATGCCAGATCGCGTGATCTTCAGAAAGAGCTTCGTCAGGCAGGGCGGTGATGCGCACAACGCGCGCGGAGTGGCCGTACAGGCATAGCAAATCTTCGATCTGAGGGGGCCAGTTGCGCCCGGAGGTCAAGATCGCGATTCGTCTGCCCAATTGCATGGCGGCAGCAACAGAGGCCTCGACCATTCCGGTGACGGGCATCGGGATACTGCTTCGCAACGCCCAGAGCCCGGGTTCACCAAAACACGCCAGCATAACAGCGTCAGGGCGCGGCGCATCACGCCTTTTCAAACGATCCTGTACCGCATCCAGGATCGCGCTTGCGGCCTTGGCTGCCTCTAATCGGTTGGAGACAAAGCGCGGTGCTGCAGCAATGGTCATTGGCTCAACCTCGGCCATATCGCCCAGCTTTTCACGTGCCAAAGCGGCCATTCGGGCGGTCAGGTCTTCCCGGCTGTTGCCGTTGACCAGCAAGATCATCGGGCGGGTCATGCCGCTTCAACGATTGGGGCTGGACGATGCGCAAATCCTGCCGCTTCAAGTTTCTGCGCCAGGCCCCAGAGCATGGTTTCGCGCCCCGGAGGAGCCACAAGTTGTAGCCCGAAAGGCAGGGAATGATGCGCGAAAGGCGTTGGCAGTGACAGACAGGGGAAGCCGATCAAGGAAATCAGGAAAGTGCAGGCGAGATAGTCGATGATCGTGTCGCATTTTACACCACCAACTTGCTGTATCTCACCACCGTCGTTGCGGAAAGGTGGGACCGAGGCTGCGGGCAGCAATAGCACGTCATATTTGTCAAAGAACTGGATTGCATTGCGCAGGACGCGCGTGCGGACGGCTTCAGCGGCAAGGAGGTCTTGGGCGCCAAGACTACGGCCCTGGCGCACGTTCCAGACATAAGATGGCGTCAGAGAGTCCTCGTGCTCTTCAACCATCGCGCCAAATTTGAACCAGGATTCTGCCGCGCGCAAAGTACGGAACGCCTCGACGCCGCCGGTCATGTCCGGGGACGCTTTTCTGACGGGCCCGATCGTACTTCTAATAATGTCACACGCAGCGTTGAATCGCTTGCCCACCCACGGATCGATATTGAATGCACCACCAAGGGACTCTGTCGCAGCAAGGCGCATCGGGGTGTTGAAATCCGGCTTGGGAGGGCAAGGTATGTTGCGCGACGCCGGGTCGAGCGGATGCGCGCCAGCGATTGCGCGCAGCATCAGTAGTGCGTCGTCAACCGATCGGGCTAACACGCCTTGCGTTGCCAGTCGAGCCTCGCCCAGGGCGCGTTCAGGCTCCGCAATCGTACCGGGGGTGGGGCGCAAGCCGACGATGCCGCAGAAAGATGCGGGCGTGCGCACCGAGCCGCCGAAATCCGTGCCCTGTGCCAGCGGGACCATACCCGTGGCGACGGCCACAGCGGATCCGCCACTTGATCCACCAGAGCTCAAATCCGTATCCCACGGGTTTGACGTCGGCCCGCATAGTGCATTGGTGCAGACCGCGCCAAACGCAAATTCCGGTGTGTTGGTTTTGCCCAGTATGATTGCGCCCGCGCGGCGCAACCGTGCAACAGATTCTGCGTCATGGTCCGGAACTGTGTTCGCATGCAGTTTTGAGCCTTGGGTTGTACGCAGCCCTTTGGTTGCTGTCACGTCTTTCACGGCAACGGGAAGACCGTGCAGCGGGGGCAACTCGCCCCCTTCCGCCTGTCGCGCATCAGCTGCGCGTGCGGCGTCCAAAGCGCCTTTAGCATCCACGGTGACAAAGGCCCGTAACGTCCCATCGAGCGCATCAATCCGGGACAGACAGGCTGTGACCGCGGCTTCGGAGGACACTGAGCCGCGTTTGAGGTGACGGGCCAGCTTGGTCGCGGGCCAGTCACAAAGGGTAGTTGCAGTCATACTTCAGAACATCCTGTAGGGCAGCCAAGTCACAATGCTCGGGAAGGCGACGATGAGAGCAACCGCAAGCAGGACCACACCGACAAACGGGATAATCCCATAGAACACATCAATGACCGACCCCGTCCGCCGCACGCCTTGGACGACAAACAAGTTCATCCCCACAGGCGGTGTGATCAGGGCAAGCTCCATCATCAGGACCAGAAAGATGCCGAACCAGACTGGGTCCAGCCCCATGTGAAGCACCAGCGGGAATACGATGGGGATTGTCCCCACCATCATCGACAGGGTTTCAATAAAACAACCAAGTATCAGGTAGAAGACCACCAGTACAAAGATGAACTCAAGCGGTGTCAGCGCCATCGCGGCAACAAAGCTAGTCATAGCCAGTGGAACGCCGAGGATACCGATAATGAACTTGAGATAGAACGCCGCGATGATGATCAGCAGGATCATCGCCGTTGTGCGCACCGTGCTCAAGAACGCGTCGTGCAACATGGAAATGCTAAGTGCCTTGTTCATCGCAGCCAACGCGAACGCCATCAGAACACCTACGGCTGCGGCCTCGGTCGGGGTGGCCCATCCAGTGTAGATCGTGCCCATCACAACGACGAAGATCGACAAGGGAGGGATCAGGTGGCGCAGGCTTGCCATCTTTTCAGCAAAGGTTGCGGGTTCGTCCAATTTTCCGGTCATTCCAGGAATGAGCAGGGAAATGACCGCGATGGACAACATGAACAACCCTATCAGCAACAAACCCGGCACGATCCCGGCGGCAAACAACTGACCGATGGAAGTGCCGGTCAGCGCGCCATAGATAATCAGATTCACCGAAGGCGGGATCAGAATGCCCAGCGTTGCACCCGCTGCAATTGATCCCAGCACCAGACGTTCGTTGTATCCACGTTTGCGCAGTTCTGGCAGTGCAACTGTCGAAATGGTGGCCGCTGTTGCCACGGAGGAACCGGAAACAGCCGCAAACAAGCCGCTGGCGCCAATATTTGTGTGCAGCAATCCGCCGGGCAATCGGCCCAGCCACGTCGATAGACCGCTATACATCCGTTGGGTCACACCCGCGCGCATCAGCAATTCGCCCAGAAGTACAAACAGAGGAATAGCGGTCAGTATAAAGCTATTCATTACCGCCCAAAGCTGGGTTGCGAAAGTATCCAAAAGGGCGGGACCGAAATAGAATACCGCCCCAAGAACCGAAGTCAGAAAGATCGCTGCGGCAACATGCAAACCCAAAGCCATCATGGTCAGCATAAGGCCAAAGCCGATTGCGGCACCTGCGAAATCAATCATTTTTCTGTCCCTCTGGGTTAAGCTGCGGACTTGTCACGGCAAGACTGGCTTCTGTTTCCTCGTCAATTGAAGGTGGGCCGTATTGTTTATTGACCGTGTCGATTTGCCCGCGAAATAACAGCCACACCGCGTGAGCTGCCATCACACAGGAGACGATGGCAAAAAGTACAATTCCAAAAATCCAAAGGCTTTGCGGGATCCACAGAGGTGTCTGTAACGGCGTCGACGCACGCGCGCCAAATTCGAGTGTCTCATTTAACGTTATAAATGCTTTTTGAGTCATAAATACCGCAAAGCCAGCCAGACAGAGGGCGGCAAACGTATTCATCACCGCGCACAGTCGTGGCGGCATGATCCCAAGAACAAGGTCAATCCGAGTGTGCATTCGATTCAATAACGCGGCGGCAAATCCGACAGACGCAGTGATTGCAAGGACGTAGCCACCAATTTCATCGACGCCCTGTACGGAAAACCCCAGCATCCGGCGTGCGATAATATCGTATCCGGTCAGAGCGCAGAGTGCGAGAAGTGCCCAGCCACAGGCGATCGCTACGGCGGTCACCACTGTGTTCATAATGGCAAATGGCATTTTATCAGATTGCATGTGTCCCTCCCCGTTACCTTGTGGGCTATCCGCCTTATGCGGATAGCCCGTGGTTTAATCAGTACCGATCACTTGATGCTGAGCCCACGCACTGCACCAATCGTGTCGTTCCAGATTTGCGAACACTCTGGGAAATTGGCGTTGCAGGATTCGGCCCACGTAGGCAGGATCACATCTGCGACCGAGGCATTCAGCATGGCAAGATCGGCGTCACTTGGCGTGACTTCAGTCATGTTAAAGGGCAGGTATTCTTCACAGTCCTGACCCGTCGAACATTTGACCGCTTTCCCGTTGTTTATACGCGCCATTTCCCAATACTGGTCTTCAAGCTCAGAATATGCCGCCATTAGTTTTGCCTGGGCGTCTGCGGACATGGCGTTCCACGTGTCGAGGTTCATTAGGTGCGTCTGGACGGACCACGACACGGACAACATATATAGACTGTCGGTTACTTCCGGCCAGTTGCCGGTATTGCCCGATGTCGGAGAGGTGATTGCACATTCCGCGACGCCGCGTTGCAGGGCTGGGTACACTTCCGCAAATTGCAGTGTCACAGGTGTTGCGCCAAAGCTCTCGACAAGTGCTGACATCGTGGCGGTATAGGACCGGACGCGCAGGCCCTCCATATCGGCAATGCCGTTAACGTCACCCTTGCAGTAAAAGATCTGTGGTCCAAACGGCCAGAGTGTCAGCACCTTGGCGTTGAATTTTTCTTCCACGCGCTGCGAGAACACCTCGCGATAGGCTTCCACAGTCTCTTCCAGCACATCAATATTGGGAGACACACCGATTAGGTCCAAGCCTTCGAGAAACGGATCGTCGCGTGCGGCGGAGCCGATTGTGGTCTCAACAATGTCGAACGTGCCAGCGCGCACAACGCGCATGGTATCCTGCATGTCGACGCCCAGCACGTCCAGTGGATTGAAATTTACCGTGATATCCAAACCGGTTTCTTCGGCCAGCGTATCATAAAACGACCGTTCAAGTGCTGTGTGGCTTTTGTGGGTCGATACAAGTCCAAGTGCGCGCAATTGGATCTCTTCGGCCATTGCAGGGCAGGCCAGCAAAGCTGCCGCCGTGAATGCGCCCAATAGCCGGGTCGGTGTTTTTGAGTTCATCATGTGTATTTCCCTTTTTTCTATGTTTTCATGTGGTCTCATGCGCGCTTGCGCGTTAGTCCAGAAAGGCTAGCGCCCTTACCGGAGAACCCGATGCGCCCTTGATACGCAGCGGGATGCCCTGAAACTGAAACTCGCCCTGATCCAGTACGGCTTCGAGGTTCCAGAGCCATTCGTAATGCACCATTTCAAGATCGCGGCAGATGCGGTGGTTCACGAACAGGTTCTCATCCACCCGGTCGGTAGATGGGCCTTCGACGCCATGCACCCGACTGCCACGCTCATGCAGCCAATAGGTTGCTTCGGCTGTGACTTGCGGGTTCATTCGGACGATTTCGTCATTAGGCCAGTGACGCGCGTTGATACCGGTACACATCAGCACGATATGCCCATCCACGGTGACGCCAGCCGCTTTTTCGGCTGCCTCCATATCGTCGCGGGTGATGTCGCCCCGGTCGCCCACATGGCGCAGGTCAAGGCAGACAGCCTTTCCCATGAACATTTCGACGGGCATTTCGTCAATGGGCGCGCCGTCGGGGTTGTTATGGATTAAAGCATCAATATGCGTACCGGAATGGTCCAGCATGCCCATATAGGTCGTGGTAAAGGTCAAGAGATCGTCTGGTGTGCCCTGCTTGAGCGTTTTCGACCCTTCGTGGGTGGTGTGTGGAATAATTACGGGTCGCGCCAAACGCCCCAAAGCCGGTGCGCCATCTTCCAGAGGCAGTGTGAGGTCGATGATACGGGTCATTGTGCAACCAACATATTTTTGGCTGAAAGGGTGGAGAGCCTGGGCCCCCAAGTCGCGAGTCGGTCGGCTGGCGCTCCAATTCGCCCCAGCGCCCCCCACATGGTAAGTGTGACCGAATCAAGGATTGGCACGCCTGTGTCATTTTCCACCTGCGCCACAACAGGCGCACCGGCTAGGTTTGTGCACAGAACTATCACGGCATCGGGCTTGGTGGTGCAGACGCTGCGCAGCGCATCTTCGATCCGTTTTTCAGGGACGGCGCCAAAGCTAAAATTGTCAGAAATATCGAAGTGCACTTCAGCAGAGCAATCGTAACCAAGCGCAGAAAGATTGTCGACGATTTGGCTTTGTACATCTGCAGTGTAGGGGGTTACCAGAGCGTATGTCTTGGCATCCAAAGCCTTCAAGGCATCCATCATTGACAATACGCAAGTTGCTGCTTTGATGCCGGTTTCAGCCTCGATCTCACGCACCAAGGCATGATCGCTGGCCAAACCCAGCCAGCTGGCTGAGGTGCCGTTCCAGGCAATTACGTCGACTTTGGCGTCAGCCAGCAACTTGGCTGCTTCAACCATTGGGCCCGTGTTGAATTGACCTAATGCGCTGTCGTCCATTGCGATCCGCGTCACGGTAAAGCGGCTAAAGTGCACGCTCGTATCCGGGAGGGCCGCCGCCATTGCGGCGCACACCGGCTCCAATACCGTGTTGGACGATGGCGTCAGCATACCGAGTCTCATTTTCATCAACAGCATCCCACTAAATTGTTTACAATCTTGAAATCATATCCCAACAAAAATTGTGAACATGTCAAACAAAAACTTGCCGCACTAGCTAAATAAATGTCAGTATGAACAAGACAGGATCAATAAAGTGGCAAGAATCATATGATGGAAGCACAGCGGGACTCGGGTATTGAGGCGGGGCGCAAAAAATCGGTTCCGCTTGAGGAAACATTGCTGAGAGTGCGCGCAGCCATTGTGGAGGGGCGCCTGCCGCCCGGCGTGCGGCTTCCCGAAGAAAAACTGGCCCGCGCACTGGATGCGTCGCGTGCCCGTGTCCGCGAGGTTCTGGCGTTGCTGGCGAATGAGCGTTTGGTTGATCTGCAAGCCAATCGCGGGGCTTTTGTGGCGCGGCCGACCATCGAAGAAGCGCGGCACATCTGCGAAGCGCGCTTGATGGCCGAGCAGACGATGGCGCGGCTGGCTGCAGAGCGTGCGACACCACAAAACCTTAAGGCCATGCGCGAGCTTCTCAAGCAAGAACGAACTGCATGGGACACTGATGATATTCGCCGTGCGGTGACCTTGTCGCGTAACTTCCATCGTGCGATCGCGGATGCCGCAGGCAATCCTGTGCTTGCCGAGATCCTGACCTCTTTGCTGTCGCGCAGTGCTTTGACGCAAGCCGTTTACGCCGCGCGCGGGGCAGCTGGGTGTCTGTGCGATGATCACGTTGCGCTGCTTGAAGCAATTGCGGCTGGCGATGCAGATCGTGCCGAAACTGTGATGGCAGAGCATGTGCAAAACATGATTGACCGACTTGATCTCGAACCGCTTTCACAAGATGTGGATATTGAAGATGCCCTCCGCAATACATTTTGACGCGACCGAACGCCTGACCGATCTAAAGGGCTATGGCGAAAATGCGCCTGATCCACATTGGCCCGGTGGTGCGCGCGTTGCTTTGTCTCTTGTCCTCAACATCGAAGAAGGATCAGAACGACATATTGATGATGGGGATTCTGCGTCTGAGCACCTGAACACAGACATGAATTGTGACCCCCTTCCGGGGCAGCGCAATCTCAACCTTGAATCGCACTACGAATATGGAAGTCGTGTTGGCGTGTGGCGGTTGCTTGACCTCTTTCGGACTAGGCAACTCCCAGTAACGGCGTTTGCGGTAGGGCAAGCATTGGAGCGTGTGCCTGCCATTGGGCATCGCATGGTTGCTGACGGGCACGAGATTGCAGCCCATGGCTGGCGCTGGATCGATTATCGCGAAATGTCGCGCAACGAAGAAGCAGAACACATGCGCCTCACGGTTGCTGCCATCCGCAAGGTGACGGGTGAGGCACCTCTTGGTTGGTACACAGGTCGCGTTTCCGAACAAACTCGGCAGCTGGTGTTGGAGCATGGCGGATTTCTATACGACAGCGACGCCTATAACGACGATCTACCCTATTGGGTGCCCCATGCGGGCGGGCACCACCTCGTTGTGCCATATGCGTTTGACACCAATGACATGCGTTTCGCCTCCACTCCCGGTTTTGTGTCGGGCCGCGATTGGAGCGATTACCTGATCGACAGCTTTGATCAGTTCTGGGCCGAAGGGGCCCATCGCCCCCGAATGATGTCGGTTGGTCTGCATTGCCGTCTGGCGGGGCGCCCCGGCCGGTTGCGGGCGTTGGCGCGCTTTCTTGATCATGTTGCGGCCCATGATGGCGTTTGGGTAGCGCGACGCGCTGACATTGCGCGGCATTGGCACACACATCACACGGTGCCTTGCGCCGACGTTGAACAGGCTAGCCAGGTTTCAGATAGAAGAGGGTGAAGATGGGCACAGATTTCGACCTCGTGATCCGTGGCGGCAAGATCGCCACAGCGTCAGATATTTTCGACGCGGATATTGGTATTCGGGATGGGAAGATCGTTGCGTTAGGTACTGCCTTGGCCAATGGGAGGGATGAGATCGACGCAAGCGGGCGACTGGTTCTTCCCGGGGGTGTGGATGCGCATTGCCATTTTGATCAGCCAACATCGGATGGTTCGGTGATGGCAGATGATTTTGATAGCGGTCCACGTTCAGCCGCGTTTGGCGGGACCACAACAGTGATCCCCTTTGCATGTCAGCAAAAAGGCCAATCTCTGCGGGCGGCAGTTGATGACTATCACAAACGCGCCAACGGTAAATCGGTGATCGACTTTGCGTTTCACCTGATTGTCACGGACCCGACGCCGCAGGTTCTTGGGCAAGAGTTGCCAGCACTCATTCGTGAGGGCTACACTTCGTTCAAGATTTACACCACGTATGACGACCTCAAACTGAATGACCGCGAAATCATTGAGGTGTTTGCGCTTGCCAAACGCGAAGGTGCATTGACGATGGTCCATGCGGAAAACTCCGACGCGATCGCGTGGCTAACCGAAGCCTTGGAACGTGCGGGCCAGACCGCGCCGCGCCACCATGCCGATGCACGACCGGCAATTGCAGAACGCGAGGCCACACACCGCGCCATTTCATTGGCTGAGATCGTTGATGTGGCGATGCTTGTTGTGCATGTGTCAGGCGGCGAGGCAATGGATCAGATCGCAGCTGCGCGGGCCAAGGGGCTCAAGGTATTTGCCGAAACCTGCCCGCAATACATTCTGCTTACTGCAGACGATCTTGATCTGGACGGATTTGAGGGAGCTAAACATATTTGCTCTCCACCCCCGCGTGATACAGCCAGTCAGGACTCTGTCTGGCGCGGGCTGGCGAATGGCACTTTTCAGGTGTTTTCCTCGGATCATGCGCCGTTTAAGTTTGACAGTGACACGGGCAAGAAGCTGCGCGGTGAGGGGGCAAGCTTTGTGCATGTTCCAAACGGTATTCCCGGCGTTGAAACACGGCTTCCCTTGCTGTTTTCTGAAGGCGTCGGCAAAGGGCGGATATCTCTCAATCAGTTCGTGGCGCTCACCGCAACCAATCCGGCACGGCTTTATGGATTGTACCCGCGCAAAGGCACAATCGCAGTAGGCGCCGATGCCGATCTTGCCATTTGGGACACCGAGCGCAAAGTCACGATCACAAATAGCGCGTTACATCACAACGTAGATTATACGCCTTACGAAGGGCGCACGGTCATCGGCTGGCCGGAAACCGTGCTATCACGTGGCGAGTTGGTCGTTCAGAATGGCATGCTTGTGGCTGCGACAGGCCGAGGCAAATTTCTTGAATGTGATGTGCCGGATTTGCTTCTCTAGGGGTATTCTAGCTTTCCAAAAACTACCTCAACTTGGTTGCCCTAAGCGATGCAGCGCGGCGACTTACTTTTCGACTGATGAGACTATCCGTTGACATGAAAGGTTCGCATCATCAACCTTTGGTATCAAACGCCTGATTTTGATGTCATGCCGCATGAAGACACACATTGTCTCCTTCGTCCGCAGAACAACGTTTGGGGTGCTGTCAGACGAATGA
>DGNZ01000047.1 GCA_002389175.1 Rhodospirillaceae bacterium UBA4479
TCGATGGGGAGGATATTTACGATCCTAAAGTAGACCCAGTTCAGCTGCGTGCCAAAGTCGGCATGGTGTTTCAAAAGCCAAACCCTTTTCCAAAATCCATCTATGACAATGTAGCCTATGGCCCCCGCATCCATGGGCTTGCTCGCGATAAGTCCGACCTTGATGGAATTGTGGAGCAAGCATTGCGCCGCGCAGCCATTTGGGGAGAAGTCAAAGACCGATTGAGCGCGCCGGGCACTGGCCTGTCTGGCGGGCAACAGCAACGGGTTTGTATTGCCCGCGCTATTGCCACAGCGCCAGAGGTTTTGCTGATGGATGAACCCTGCTCTGCGCTGGATCCGATTGCCACGGCACAAATCGAAGAGTTGATCGATGAATTGCGGCAAAATTATGCCGTTGTCATTGTCACACACTCCATGCACCAAGCTGCCAGGATTAGCCAAAAGACAGCTTTCTTTCACATGGGCACTTTGGTGGAATTTGGAGATACGAAGACAGTTTTTACCAACCCAAGAGATCCGCAGACGGAGAGTTACATTACCGGACGCATAGGCTAGGAGAGAAAAATGAGCTCAGATCAACATATCCGCACAGCATTCGATCGTGACCTTGACCAATTGCTAGCTCAAATGCTGCGCATGGGGGGCTTGGTAGAAGTCGCCATTCTGGAAGCTGCAAAATCATTTGAGACTCAAGATGTGCAACTGGCTGACGAAGTGCGCGCGGCTGATCGCATTATTGATGACATTGAAGCACAGATAAACGAGGATGTTGCCAGCATTATTGCCCTACAAGCGCCCGCGGCGCGGGATCTGCGGCTGCTTTTGTCGATCTTAAAAGTTGCCGGAAACTTGGAGCGTATCGGCGATTATGCGAAAAATATGGCAAAGCGCACGCACCTATTGCTGCAGTTGCCGAATATCGAAAACTCATCCAGCTCCCTTCGGCGCTTGTCGCGTGAAGTTCAGTTGATGCTCAAAGACAGTCTTGATGCCTATGTTCAGCGTGATACTGAATTGGCCAAAGATGTGATCTCCCGCGATAATGACGTCGATGAACTTTACAATGGCCTGTTTAGGCAGTTTGTGACACATATGATGGAAGATCCGCGTAATATTACGGCCTGCCTGCATCTGCATTTTATTGCGAAAAATATCGAACGCATGGGGGATCATGTAACCTCTATTGCAGAGCAGGTGGTTCTTGTCGTCACCGGTCAAATGCCCAGCGAGAGCCGCCCCAAGGGTGATCTCACCTCAATCGACGTAACATTATCTCAGGAATAGGACATGCAAGCGCGTCCCAAAATACTGATTGTCGAAGACGAACCAGCACAGCGCGAAATTTTGCTTTACCACTTGAAAAAGGCTGGGTTTGAAGCGCTATGGGCCGATAACGGTGAAGAGGGTCTCCTCTTGGCGCAAGAAAGTCTGCCTGATATGCTGATCTTGGACTGGATGTTGCCAAAGTTGTCAGGATTGGAAGTCTGTCGTCGACTGCGCGCACATCAAGACACGAAACACATTCCAATTATCTTGCTATCGGCACGATCTGAAGAGGCCGATAAAGTGCAAGGCTTGGATATTGGCGCCGATGATTATGTTGCCAAACCCTACTCTGTTATAGAATTAATGGCGCGTGTAAAAACCCAATTGCGCCGAAACAGAGCAAGCCTACTAGGCGCGCAATTACGCTTTCAAGATATTGTCTTAGATGCAGCCGCCCACAAAGTTTTTCGGGCGGGCATGGAAATAAAACTGGGGCCAACAGAATTCAAATTACTTGCAACCTTTATAGAAAAGCACGGCCGGGTGCTGTCTCGCAACCAACTTTTAGACCAGGTCTGGGGCCAAGATATCAATGTCGACAGCCGCACAGTCGATGTGCATGTGGGCCGTTTGCGAAAGTCGCTTATGCAACATGGCGGCGATAACCCACTGCGCACCGTCCGCGGCACCGGCTATGCACTTGGGTGACAATAAATATGTCCGTCGTCAGGGATGGCGTCAAATCCATTCATTTGGGAAAAGCGGAAGATGCGCTCAATTCAACGGAAGAAAATGTCGACTTCTGGCAAAACGGTTATTTGTTAGAAGAAGCTGCAAAGCATGCGCCGGTGCAGTGGCGCTCTATTCCTTTTGCCATCATAAAGTGATGCTCGCGGTGATTATCCTGGCTCGCCATCAGCCCAAAAAATCCAAGACCTTTGATCCGGGAGACGACAGCCGGAATTTCACTGGTCACCCGCAGTTCGACTCCATTACTCGTTTCAAGCAAATTTAATCTGACAGTACCCAATTTATAACTTGACACAATTGACCTTCGGCCCCCGAAAGGCAAATCCATGAAACGTAACGGGAGAGGATGTGTCCAGAGCGAGAGCCGGAAATCGCTCGAAGAGCTTTGGCAGCACAACCTGTGCCGCCAAAAGGCGATACAAGGGGCCACCAAGGCAGGCATGTGCGCCTTCACCAAAGGACTGGTGCGGTGGTCCAGATCGGCAAATATCAAAGCGATCGGGCGCGGTGCTGTAACTGACATCGTGATTGGCAGAGGCCTGAATAGCCATCACTGTCTCACCCTGTGGAATATTTAGCCCACGCATCACTAGCGCCTTTTTCACGATCCTTGGGCTGGCTTGGATTGGGGCGACCCAACGTAGGCCTTCTTCGCAGGCCTTACCCCATTTCTTTGATGCAATGCAATCGCGCAACTGGTCTGGATTACTCAGTAAGCCATAAAGTGTCGAGAGCAACGCATCGCGTGTTTCAATCACAGCCCCACCAATACAGATTTTCATGTTCGTCCTGATCTGCGACAACTCAATGGGGTCCTCCGCATTGGTCATTGTTGACAAAACAGAGCCATCAGGTGAGGCACGGTGTTGCTTGATCATACGATCAAAGCAGTCATTCATTTCGGCATTTGCGCGATCGCTTGCAGCAAAGACCTTGGGATCATTGCTGGCGTTCATTGCGCCGTGGACCAATGCGCTTGCCCAATCGAACAATCGGTCCGCGCCATCTTCATCCAGACCAAGCACAATTTTGAGATATCCAGTGGACAGGGGCGAGGCAAAGGCAGATGATAGATCAACGGTGTCTTGCGTTGCCAGTTGGTCAAGAAGCTTATTGGTCAGTTCTTCAAATGTAGGTTGCCAGTGTTGGATGTATTCGGGTGTCAGCGCCGGCATCATTGCGCGGCGTTCGCGCAGGTGGGGGCAGCCGTCTTTACGCATCAGCGTGTGCCCGCCAAAGGCGCGCTGCATTGGACTTGTCGTATCGCTTGACCAGAAATGAGCTGCGTCAGTTTTGACACGGGTGACATCCTCGGCTTTGGTAAAGACAATCCGTCCGCCAAGTGCTTGAAGTCGCACAATAGGTTGCGTGTCTCGTAGGTGAGCGTAGACTTGCGCCGGTGTGTTCTCAAGCATTTCTATCGTGATTTGCGTGTCTACCGGTACCTTAGCGCCTGGCAGCCGATCAGCCATCCTTAGGCTCTAAAGTGAGGGAAATCTCGCAGTTTAAAGTATTACTGACCGTACAGATTGACTTGGCAAGTTTTGCGATCTGTGGTGTCGCGGTGGCGTCCTCTACTAGACCGCCGAAGAGTGTGACTTCCATCACTTCGACCCGCCAGGGTAGATCGGGGGTTTTTGTACCGGCGACCTTGACCGAGAAAGGAAGCAGCGTCTCGCCTTGATCTTTGGCCGCCCATTCTACCGATTTCACCATGCAAAAGGCGAGTGACGCCAACAACATATCCACCGGAGATCCTGGCGGTGCATGCGGCGTGCGCTCGCTTGTTTCAGTTGTGGCATATTGTACCTCTTTTGAAGAGTCAAAAAACGCAAAAACAGGACCAAAAGTCTTGGGCTTTAGTTTGATTTTCATGGCGGTAGACGCTCCTTAGAACAATAGGTTTGGCAAGAAAAGCGCCAATATCGGGAACAGGGTTAGGACCGCAATCGCGCAAAGGTGGATAAGCCAATAGGGCACTGTCGCATAGGCAACTCGGCCCAGAGAAATCTCATTGTTGGTGAGTGCGGTGAGTACGGAAAGATTCAGCCCCACGGGTGGTGTTATCTGCCCAATCTCAATCACAATAGTTATAATCACACCGATCCAAATGGGGTCAAACCCAAGGCCCGTTAGTAGTGGAAACACGACTGGCAGAGTCATAATCATCAGCGACAGACCGTCAAAGAAGCAACCAAGAACCAAGTAGATCAGGATGACGATAAGTAGCACGCTATAGGTCCCGAAGCCGCTTTGGGCGATACCTTCAAGGATTTGTTGGGGTAGCCCAAGAATGCTAACTGATTGCGCAAGTATCGTGGCACCGAGCACCAAAAAGCCGATAGAAGAGAACAAGAGGACTGACTGGTAGATCGCCTCGATCAGTGTGGCGAGTGTTAGTTCGCCCCAAATAGAGCAAATCACGATGGCCAGTACGACGCCGACGCCTGCAGATTCAGTCGGCGTGGCTATTCCCCCGACGATGGAACCAATAACCGCAAAGATCAGCGCGAGTAGGGGCCAAATGTGACGGAACCCTTTCAAGATGTTGGGCAATGATGACCTGATAGGATCACGTGGCGCAATCGCAGGATTGCGTATGCATTTCACCAAAATGTAGGTCATGAACATCGCGCCCACTAGCAAGCCAGGAATGATACCTGCTGCGAATAGCCTGCCGATCGACGTCTCTGTAAGAGCGCCGTAAATCAAGAACGAAAGGCTAGGCGGAATCAATAAGCCAAGCGTCCCACCACCGGCCAAGCTGCCGACAACCGTGTCTTTATCATAGCCGCGTTTGGACATCTCGGGATAGGCAACCGATCCAACAGCAGCAGCGGTTGACAGGCTGGACCCACTGACCGCGCCAAACAGAGTGCAAACAGCGACGTTGGTATGTAGCAGCCCGCCCGGCACGCGACGAAACACTGGCGCAAAGGCGGAATAGGCCCGCTCACTGATCCCACTACGCAACAAAATCTCACCCAGAAGGATGAACATCGGCACGGCGCTCAAGGTAAATGAATTGAATACGTTCCAGATCGCGTCTATGGCAACGGATGTGGCCCCATTTGAATAGAATTGCAGAATAAATAGCCCAGTAAGGCCAAGGGCTGCACCCAATGCGACCCCAGTGCCTGCGGTCACGATGACGCCACTGATCAATGTGATCCAGAAGGACATTAGTGCGCCTTATCTAGTGATAAAGTCTGGGCTTCGCTGGCCAACGACGTATCGATGACACCAAACAGACGCGCAATTAGGATCGTGCAGGCCAGAGTCAGTGAAAGCGGCATCAGTGCCATCCATGGGTAAAGTAAAATACGTGTGGTTTCGGTTTTTATGCCGCGTTTGAAGGCAAATTCAAACCACGGGATCGTCTGCCAGATCAGCCAGCCAAGAAACACAATGCCCACAAACAGTGCCGCCATTTGCAGCAGGGACTTTGGCCTACCAGTTATGTAGGCAGTCAATAGCGAAACATGCACGTGTTTGGACAGCAGTGTGACCATGGGCAGTCCTAGAAAAAGGGCGACGCTTAGCAGCAGTCCAACGACTTCTTCGGTAATATGTAGTGGCGTATTGGCAAATTTGCGCATGATGACGCTGGTCACGATAGTGCCGACTATGGCGACGAGTCCAACACCGGCAAGTGCTGCAAACGCTAGGGCCAGATACTCCAGCCCCAGCGAAATAGTTTTCTTAAGTCCAAGTAACATCGTCGCGACTTAACGACCTAGCGCAGTCAGAACACGTTCGCGATATGCAGGTGCGTTGCCGCCTGCTTCCTCGGCCAGTTTTTCCCAAATCTCGGTGACGACGCTGACAAAGGCATCGCGGTCTTCGTTTGAGAAATCCTCACCCCAAACGATACCGCCATCAACGAGCGCTTCACGAGCGTCAAGTTCTCGTTGAAAGTCAGCTTCGTACTGATTTGTGCGCTCCCAAAGACCAGTGGCGGCTGTCTCGATCGCGGCCTTGATCGTGTCGTCTGTCGCATCCCAGCGGTTCTGGGCCACGCCGATCACATAGGGTCCAGATGCCATAGGATAAAGAAATGATGCATACTTTGAGACTTCCTGCAAGGAAACCGTGTGGGCATAAAGTGCAGGATATAAAGCACAATCTACCACGCCAGTTTTCATCGCAACATACATTTCGTCTTGCGGAATGATCTGTGCAGAAACGCCAAGACGCGTAAAGGTTTCGACTTGATCACGCGCCCAAACACGCAGCTTTTTGGACTTGAGATCTTCGATGGTGCGCACAGGCTCATCACGGCAGAAGACAGAAACTGACAACATCGGAATAGCTGCATAACCAACGGAGGCCACATCCCATTCGGCAAATTCTTCTTCGTAAATCTCACGTACGGTCGGGATTGCCTTTTCGAATTCCTCGATGGAACCGATGGTGCCTTGTACCACAACCGAGCTAAGCGCTGGTGCATCTCGACCCAAATAGTTAGCCCACATCAGGCTCATCTCCACGGCACCTGAGGGTAGGAAACGTAGCGTATCAGTATTTGGCAACCCCAAGGATCCTCCGCTGTAGAGCTTGAGTTCGGTTTCACCACCAAGCGCCTCATTGACCTCTGTTACGAATTGCTCAAGTTGAGCGGTTTCGGGTCGAGTTTCGGGCAGAAAGTTATTGAACCGCCACACCTCGGCCGTTGCCATTGAAAGGCTGACGCCAGCGCCAATTAGTCCAATTACGACGTTTCTAAAAAGTTTGTTCATGGTATTCCCCTGTTGATCGTATGGATAGCCACGATCATACAGCCTATTAATGCGAATTCTACACTCCATTTTAAAAATTAGTTGGCTTTGGTGGGTCAAAATTAGCCACGCCTGCAGTATCGCGCGTCATTTGATAGTGAGTCACGTAAAATTTACCATAGATTTAATGGCGTGTGGGCCACAAAGTATCGATACAAGGTTTTCCCGGGCCTGATGCATTAGCAGATACACGAAATTATCATACAGATTTGCGTAGAGATGTATGTACATATCATGAAGGGCGTTCTGGGCCTCAATCACGTCCACATGTTCTTGTCGGCACCGCCAAAATTGTCCCTGTCCAATGTCATGCAAAATATCAAAGGGCGCTCGTCGCGTTGGATCCAAATAGAGTTCCCTGAGTTGTGCAAGCGCTATTGGGGTAGACAATTTTGGGCCAGAGAATATTTTTAAGCCACCTAAGGAAATGTCACTGACGATATCGCCACGCAGTATCCGGAATTCCATTCCTCCAAATGATGCTATAGGGGTCAGCCGTTAGTGGTCCACT
>DGNZ01000268.1 GCA_002389175.1 Rhodospirillaceae bacterium UBA4479
TCTGCGGCTCAGATGAAACAGCTTGCTGGTATGCGCGGTCTGATGGCCAAGCCGTCCGGTGAGATCATCGAAACACCGATTATCTCGAACTTCAAAGAAGGCTTGAGTGTGTTGGAATACTTCAACTCCACACACGGTGCTCGTAAAGGTCTTGCTGATACCGCGCTTAAAACGGCGAACTCGGGGTACCTGACACGACGTCTTGTTGACGTTGCACAGGATTGCATCATCGTCCAAGTCGATTGCGGTACAAAAGATGGTATCACGGTGACCCCAGTGGTCGAAGGTGGCGACGTTGTTGCACCATTGTCCGAACGTGTGTTGGGTCGGACAACGGTCGAGGATGTAATTAATCCGCTGACCGGTGAAATTATCATCAAAGCGAACAGCCTGATCGAAGAGCCTCATTGTTTGGTCATCGAAGAAGCCGAAGTCGAAGAAATCAAAATTCGTTCGGTTCTGACGTGTGAGCTGAAAAAAGGCGTCTGCGGCATGTGCTACGGTCGTGACTTGGCTCGTGGGACACCTGTTAACATGGGTGAGGCTGTCGGCGTTATGGCGGCGCAGTCCATCGGTGAACCTGGTACACAGCTGACGATGCGGACGTTCCACATCGGTGGTGCTGTTCAGCGGGGCACGGAACGCTCATACATCGAGTCCGTGACCGAAGCCAAAGTCAAACTGATCAATTGCACGACGGTTAAGAACTCTCGTGGTGTTCAGATTGTCATGAGCCGGAACGCTGAAATGGTATTGGTCGATGGCAAAGGCCGTGATCGGGCGAAGCACCGTATTCCATACGGTTCGCAATTGCTGATCAAAGACGGTGCCAAAGTCACACGTGGAGACAAGCTGGCCGAATGGGATCCATACACACTTCCTGTCATTACCGAGAGAGAAGGTGTCGCCAACTACGTCGATTTGGTTGAAGGCATGTCTTTGACTGAGCGGACCGATGAGGCAACCGGCATCTCCTATAAGGTTGTGACCGATTGGAAATCTCAGCCCAAGGGTAGCGATCTTCGTCCACGTATCACGCTTCGTGATAAAAAGGGCGAAGTCATCACCATGGAAGCTGGCCACGAAGCCCGTTACTTCCTATCCGTTGACGCCATTCTTTCGGTTGAAAACGGCCAAGAAGTCCATGCTGGTGACGTGTTGGCTCGTATTCCGCGCGAAAGTGCGAAAACACGGGACATCACCGGTGGTCTGCCGCGGGTTGCTGAACTCTTTGAAGCCCGCCGTCCGAAAGATCACGCGATCATCGCCGAAAGCGAAGGCCGCGTAGAATTCGGCAAGGACTACAAGAACAAGCGCCGGATTATGGTGGCCCCAATGGAAGAGGATGGCGAAGGGTCAGAATACCTCGTGCCAAAAGGTCGTCACCTGTCAGTTCAAGAGGGCGATTATGTTCAAGTCGGCGATGCGTTGATGGATGGTAATCCTGTACCGCACGATATCTTGCGTGTTCTGGGTGTAGAGGCTTTGGCCGAATACCTGATCAACGAGATCCAGGACGTCTATCGACTGCAGGGTGTTAAGATCAATGACAAACACATCGAAGTCATTGTTCGTCAAATGCTGCAAAAGGTCGAAGTCATGTCTGGTGGCGACACCACGTTGTTGGTCGGTGAGCTGATCGACAAGATCGAGTTCGATGGCATCAACGAGAAAGCCGTTGCAGAAGGCGGTGAACCAGCTGTTGGCGAGCCAGTCCTGCAAGGGATCACCAAGGCGAGCTTGCAGACGCAGTCGTTCATCTCGGCAGCATCATTCCAAGAAACCACCCGGGTCCTTACCGAAGCAGCTGTCTCGGGCAAGATAGATAACCTGATTGGTCTCAAGGAAAACGTCATCGTCGGTCGTCCGATCCCAGCTGGGACGGGGGCCATCATGAACGGTATGCGCGAAATCGCTGCTGATCGTGACGTCGCAATGGCTAAGAAGTTCCCATCAGAAGACGTTGAAATGATCGAAGGTCCGCAGTCAGTCGACGCAGACTAACGAATCATTCGATATTTAAAGGAGGGCGCGGACTGTAAGGTTCGCGCCCTTTTTTATGGAATCGGCCTCTGAGAGCCTAAGAATCTGTCGAAAAGATGTCGAATTGCGAAGTTTGTGGTTAAAAAGAATCTGCGCGAGCTCGGGTTTATAGAATACCAATCAACATATAGATGTAATTTTATATCGCAACGCAACATAATGACTATATCATTGATTCTGCGTAATATTTTTTCGTAATTTTGCTGTTGACCTTAGAGGGGTCCGCTCATATATTCCGCCCACTCAAGAGGTTGGTGGTAGTCATTAACGGCTAGACGCAAGCGATACACTTGAGTGACGAAAGAAAAATTTAGACGGTAGTGAAGCGACGAACCCCGTTTCACTGCATTTTGAGCCAGCCAGTATGCATCTCGCGAGGGCATGCGGCGGAAAGGCTCAATTCATGTTGGACGCCCGTATTTGGGTAGGGTTTATAGGAGTTGGATTGAGCGAATGCCGACAATCAACCAATTAATTCGTAAGCCCCGCAAGGCGCCGGAAAAACGTACAAAAGTTCCTGCACTCGAGGCTTGCCCACAAAAGCGTGGTGTTTGCACCCGCGTATACACAACAACCCCGAAAAAGCCGAACTCGGCGCTTCGTAAAGTTGCTCGTGTTCGTTTGACCAACGGTTTTGAGGTCACAAGCTACATTCCAGGTGAGGGCCACAACCTTCAAGAGCACTCCGTCGTGATGATCCGCGGCGGCCGTGTGAAGGATTTGCCAGGCGTTCGCTATCACATTATTCGCGGCACGCTCGACACTCAGGGTGTGAGTGACCGTCGCCAGCGTCGTTCGA
>DGNZ01000435.1 GCA_002389175.1 Rhodospirillaceae bacterium UBA4479
CCCCCCTTAAGTTTGTCCAACTCTTGGGGGTCAGTTCATACCCGGGGCGATTCACATTAGTGCTCCACATTCGATAAACCTGATCGCAACTCTCGCTTTGATATGTTGCATCACTCGATGGGAGCTTGATGATCGCGGGAAGTAATTCATCCGACTCAAACTTGATGAGTCAAAGTCTCGTATCGCGGGCTCGTTCGTCACTCGCCCCTGCCGGTATCAAGGTCGTGCATCCGCCGGCAGCAGTCGTCGTGACCACAGTAAAGTGTTTGCGTTCCGACACCATTGTCGAAGCAGTCCTGTGGCGAGCTTGTATGACTTTTGGACGTAAAGGACACTTCGACTCCCAGCAAGTGCTTGTTTCACTTTACAGATTACTGATGGGGGGTACAAAGTTCGAATCTGTGACTCCTGCCGTGGGAAGGACGGACGAACTCATCAGGATCTCCCGAAACCACGCGCTAAGCGCCCTGACCAACTCGCCAGGCTCCGAAGCGTATAGCTACTGCCGTCAGCAATCCCTGTACCACTAGTGCGGCAGCGATGACCCAGAAGAACTGTGCTTCGCTGGCGTCGGACTCACTTGCAAGGGCAAAGCAACCCAATACGATAACGACCACGCGCACCACGCTAGCTGTCACAGGCCACAACACTCGCCCAGCGCCCTGTGAGGCGAAGTACAGGCAAAGGGACACGCCATAGAATGCATAGAACGGACCGACGATCTGAAGATAGGTACGGCAGGCGTCGCGGACTGTTTCAGCTTGGGTGAAGAGATTGGCCCAGAGCCCCGGAAAAAACGCCACGGCAGCACCAACTAGGCCGCATAGAACTGCGCTGTAGCTAGCGGCCGTCCAACCCGCTAAGTGTCCTCGCTCGATGGCGTTGGCACCAAAATGCACCCCTACCAAGGCAGTTGCAGCGGCACCAAAGCCAAAAATCATCGGGACGAGCAGTAACTCTAGACGCGCGCCAATACCGTAGCCAGCCAGCGCATCCACTCCGAAGTTAGCAACAAAACCGGTTATCACCATTACCGTGCCAGTTGTACTGATTGGATTGACTGATGCAAGCAAACCCAGTTTAAACAACTTGATAATGGACGCCATTTTCAAGCGCATACCGCTAATTCGCAAGCGAAGTTCAACGCATCGATTAACTAAGAAATTCAGCAACAGAATGGCTGCAATCGTATTGCCAAATACAATACCCGCCGCAGCGCCGGCGATACCCATGCTGGGTAGTGGCCCCAAACCGAACACCAGTCCACCCGCAACAATCACCTGTAACAGTGAGCCTGCTAGCAAGCATTTAGCTGCCACCGACATGTGTCCGGTTGCACGCACGACAGCCGCCAGCGCGTTGGTTAGCCATAGACTGACGCAGCCTGCGAAAAGCACATTTGAATAGGCCAAAGCCTGTTCAAGCACCCGTCCGCGACCGCCAAGCAGGCTGTAAATTTCGCGCCCACCAAGTAGAAAAATTGCGGAACACAAGCCCGCCAGCAATAACATCATCAACACCGCGTTGAGGGAAAGTAGCTCAGCACCTTCCCGATCGTCCGCACCCAACAGCCGTGCGACCGCGCCAGTGATCGTGCCGCCGAAGGAGCCAGCCGATAACATCATCACCAGCATCAACATCGGAAAGCCCAGTGCAAGCCCTGCCAAGGCTTCCGTGCCCAGTTGACCGACATACCAAGCCTCAGCCATAAAAGTGGCCATGGTCACCACCATGGCAAGCATGTTCGGCGCCGCTAGACGGATGATTGTTCGCCCTATCGGAGCAGTCAGTAACAGAGATGGCTGTGTCATCTAGTTGGCTTTTCTAATTGATTCGATGCGTTAATTTCAAGGATCTCAGTATGGAAATTTTTTAAGTGGACTTGTGCCCATATGCCAAGCGCCATCAGAATGGGGCGCAACTCTGCCCCGCTTTCAGTAAGTTGAAATGCATTGTTTCGCTGGGAAGCCTGAAGTTTGACACGCTGTATCAACTTCAAGCCTACGAGCAAATCAAGTCTGGCTGCAAGGATGTTCGTCGCTATGTGTTCCGGTGACTTAAGCAATTCCGAGTAAGTGCGAGGTCCGTGGATAATCAGGTCACGAATGATCAATAGCGACCACTTATCGCCGATTACATCTAAAGCTGAGCTGATCGGACACACCGAGCGCCAATCAATATTTATGTCACCAGCCACAATACGAACCTTCGATCTTTAAATATTTTCTATGAACTTTAAGTGGCCAAAATTAAATAAGGCTCAGGCACTCAGAAAACTCCACATTCCACAACAGCAGTCCGAGTGGTTCCAGCCTTTGAGCACGAACGATTTGTCCCGACGGCTTAAGATCTTTGCCGCAATAGCCCGGAAGGGCCGTGCTGACCGATATAGCCGGTGAGGCAATCACCAGTACGTTTTGCATAATTCTTGCTTCAAGATTGCCCTTGTTAGCTTGCATTTTGCAAGCTTAACACCCGACTAGCAAAAAGCAAGTCATTGAGGCAAGTTGAATCCTCTTTTGGCTTAGCGCGAGACAAAAATCGCCGGATTAACAGCGAGACCTTTCTATGAGGGCGTGATCACAAAACGATATGTAAAACGTCGGGAAACCACCCTACTCAGACTAAACGCCAACCGAACTCCTAAGAGAACACGGCATACAGGCATCGAGGAGCAAGTTCATGGCTACTTGTTACACCCCTAGGTACGCTGAAAAGTCTGCTGACTGCCTAAGAAAAACCCAATTAAATAAATCACTTTGAATTAATACTGGTGAAGTAGAAGGTAACAAATCATTAACATCCTCAATAAATATAACTTTGTTGCCCGACCAATTGGGGTGCTAATAGGATTCTAAAATCAAGATGCAACCGATGTTGGCAGCGTAGCCCATGAACGCATTTCGGCCGCCTGATCCCGCAGACACAGCACGTCAAAGCCCACGATGATCCTGTAACCGCGCGCAAACAGGGTCTCCGCCTGCGCACGAGAAAAGGCCACGCCACCTAATGGCAAACCTGCGGCCAGTGCCGCACGTTCAACGCGTGAAACTGCAGCTATGAAATCAGGGTGGTCGAATTGACCAGAGATACCAAGCGCGGTGGATAGATCAAACTGCGCCGGAATGATGATGTCGACGCCCGGTACGGCGCAAATCTCTTCAATGGCCTCAACAGCGCTACGGGTCTCAATCAACAAACAACAAACGAGGTGGTCTTCCACCGTTTTACGATAAGTTTGCATCTGAGCGCCCCACCGCGACTGCGCAATAAAGGGGCCAAAGCCACGCGTGCCACCTGGTGGGTATCGCAGCGAAGCGACCGCGTCATGGGCATCCTGCGCTGAGTTTATTAAAGGAAACACAATGCCCTCGGCCCCAATATCTAGAGCACGTTTTACATGCGCAGGTTCATTGATTGTGATTCGAACCAAGGGCGCGCAATCAGTACCCGCCGTTGCCGCAATCATGGCATGCGCACTGGCGTAGTCGACAGCACCATGTTCAAGATCCACAATGACACCATCAGCTCCTACCGTCGCGAGTGCCTGCGTCACCACCGCCGATGGAATGGTGCACAAATGCAAGGTCAAGCGATCCTGCGTTTCCCTCAGCCGAGATTTGAGTTTCATCATGGACATCAAAAATTCACCTACATAAGAAGACAGTGCATGATGCGAATGCAGACCTACGTTTCGGCCACACCATCTGTTTTGTTGGACTCAGGATAACCCATTGGTCTGCATCACTTTGGGTGTCCGCACGGTACTTGATGCGAAACAAGGGACAATCCTTGGTGAGGGCAATAGTTACGCACTTGATAGTGCAAGCACGCAGTAAGCATGGCCATTACTAAAGACGGCCCCATCTTTTGTATATCGCCCCAAATCACGCATCTGTTTCCGGTGACTGCGATTAATCCGACGGCAGTTACCAGTCGGCAAACTAAACAGCACCTAATCCAAAGTTTTTAACTTAAGCCAAATAGGTTGCCATTACTCTAACGGTTGAATTCAGCACCGCCAAATTGACTACCGGCTCTGCGACAGCCCTAGACTGATTAGTTGTCAATATCACCTTCGCTTCTTAAGTTGAAAGTGAACCAAAGCCCTCTTCTTCTCAGGAACCCCTGTTTGTCTG